>CAZNLX010000104.1:0-6533 GCA_964573925.1 uncultured Intrasporangiaceae bacterium | reverse complement strand
TCGCCTCGGTCCTGCCGGTCTGGCTGCTGCTCGCCCCCCGCGACTACCTGTCGACGTTCATGAAGATCGGCACCATCGTCCTGCTGGCGTTGGGCATTCTCTTCGCCCGGCCGGTCGTCGAGATGCCTGCCATCACGGCCTTCGCGAGCAACGGCAAGGGCCCCGCCTTCGCCGGATCGCTCTTCCCGTTCCTCTTCATCACCATCGCGTGCGGCGCCCTCTCCGGATTCCACGCGCTCATCTCCTCGGGGACGACGCCGAAGCTCATCGAGAAGGAGAGCCAAGCCCGGATGATGGGCTACGGCGGCATGCTCATGGAGTCGTTCGTCGCCATCATGGCGATGGTCGCGGCGATCTCCATCGACCAGCACCTCTACTTCGCGATGAACTCCCCGGCGGGCGTCAACGGCGGCACCCCGGAGAAGGCCGCGGCATACCTCAACACCTTGGGCTTGGTCAGCCCGGGCGGCACTCCCCTGCCACCGGTCGACCCGGCATACCTCGCGCAGGCCGCCGCCGACGTGGGCGAGAAGTCGATCATCGGCCGGACCGGTGGTGCCCCGACGCTCGCGGTCGGCATGTCCGAGATCATGCACAGCGTCTTCGGCGGAGCGGGCTGGAAGTCGTTCTGGTACCACTTCGCGATCATGTTCGAGGCGTTGTTCATCCTCACGACGGTCGACGCGGGCACCCGGGTGGCCCGGTTCATGTTCTCCGACGCACTCGGCGCCCTGGGCTTGAAGAAGTTCCGTGACCCGTCGTGGACCATCGGCGCCTGGACCGCGACGATCCTCGTCGTGGGTGGCTGGGGCTCGATCCTCGTCATGGGTGTCAACGACCCGCTCGGCGGCATCAACACGCTCTACCCGTTGTTCGGGATCGCCAACCAGTTGCTCGCCGCCATCGCCCTGACCGTCGTCTTCTCCGTCGTCGTGAAGAAGGGGCTCTTCCGGTGGGCCTGGATTCCCGGGGTGCCTCTCGTCTGGGATCTGGCGGTCACCCTGACGGCCAGCTACCAGAAGATCTTCAGCTCGGTGCCAGCGATCGGCTACGGCGCGCAACGGCAACGCTTCCTCGATGCTCAGGCGCAGGGACAAGTCCTGGCCCCGGCCACGAATGCCAAGCAGATGGATCAGGTCATCGTCAACTCGACCGTCCAGTTGAGCCTTTCGGTGCTCTACGCCCTGCTCGTCATCGTCGTCGTGTGCGTCGCGATCTGGGTGGCGATCCGGGCGGTTCGCGCCGGTGGTCTGCCCACGACGGAGGAACCCGACACCCCATCGAAGATCTTCGCGCCCAAGAGCTTCCTGCCGACGGCGGCCGAGAAGGAAGTCCTGGCCGAGTGGAAGGCCGCCGGCCTCGATCCGACGCCGGTGGGAGCGCGCGCACATTGACCAGCCAACCGGCCATCGCGTCGTCCGTGGCGGCCCGCCTCGTGCGGGCCGCCCGGACGGCGCGCTGGTTCATCCGAGGGGTGACCGGAGCCGACGCCTACGATCGCTACCTCGAACACCATCACCGCGTTCACGGCTGTGCGACGCCGATGACCGAGCGCGAGTTCTGGCGGGAACGGCACGCCGCGATGGAGCGCGATCCCAAGTCGCGGTGCTGTTGACCCGGCCCGGCTAGGCTCGCCGTTCGTGAGCCTCACCCGTCCCCGACGGCGTCGTCGCGTCGGACGGGCGCTCGCGCTGGCCCTGGTCGTCGTCGTCCTGGCCGCCATCGGGTATGCCGTGTGGTCGGCTCCTCAGGGCGGTCCGGGTCCGGCGGCGCAGCGTTCGGCGGGGGACGGCACGCAGCCCTCGGCAGGAGACGGCGAGTGCGTCCCGGCGGCTGTGGACGGCATACCTCGTCAGCCTCACGGCGAGCGTCCCCTCCCCGGTCCGGCCCAGTCGCGGGCCGCCCTGACCGCCCTCCTCGTCGCCCCACGCGCCGGTGGCGCGACCTTCTGTCGTGGGCGATTCGGGCCGGACACCTGGCCCGACCTGGACCGCAATGGCTGCACGACTCGGCAGGACGTCCTGGTCCGGCAGGCCGTGTCGGTGACGACCCGCCGGATCGCCGTCCACGACGGGACATGTGAAGAGGCCGTGGCCGGGACGTGGATCGACCCCTACACCGGCAGCACACTGACGTTCAGCAACCTCAAGGACCCGGCGCAGGCGCAGCGGCTGCAGATCGACCATGTCGTGTCGCTCTACGACGCGTGGGTCTCCGGGGCCCGGGACTGGACCGACGAGCAGCGGGTCATCTTCGCCAACGACCTCGCCGCGCCGGAGTTGCGGGCGGTCAGTGGGGACACGAACTTCGCCAAGGGCAGGGCCGGACCCGAGACCTGGTCACCGGCGCCGGACCGACGATGCGATGTGGCCCGAGCCATCGTCGAGGTCAAGTCCCGCTACCGGCTCACGGTCACCGCGGCCGAGCGCGACGCCCTGAGCGCGATGCTCACCACCTGCTCGTGAGCCCGCTCGTCCTGGGCCGAGTCCCCCGGGCTCTCGGCCGGCTCGCTCGGCGCCTCCTGACGACCGGCGGACTCCCCCGACCGCGTCGATGCTCCGGCGCCCGGGGCACCCGACTGCGGATCGTCGGCGTCGGCCGCCCAGGCCAAGGCCAGCGCGGACGACCCGGCCGCCACGAGCAGGACGAGGGCCACCGGACCCAGGTGGGTCCCCAGCCACGGCGTGGCCAGGGCAGCGACGAGGGCCGCGCCCACCATGATCGTGTCGCCAAGCCCCAGGACACTGGCGCGCAGCTCGTCGGGAACCGAGCGCTGCAGCACGCCGGTCGCGACGTTCTCGCAGCACACCGCGACCGCACCGATGATGGCCAACGAGGTCAGGGACAGCCCGCCCCCCGGCAGCACCGCGAAGACCGCGGCCGCCCCGGACAGGGTGAACAGGCAGGCCCGACCGGAAGCCATCGCCCGGGTGTGCGCGAAGATCGGCGCGCCCAGGGCGCCGAACCCCAGCACGGCGGTGGCCACGCCGAAGCCCTCGTCGCCAGAGCCCCAGGAGTCGTGGGCCAGTTGCAGGAGCAACAGCCCCAGCACGCTCAGCAGGGCGTTGACGATGGCGACGACAGCCAGGGCGTGCCGAGCCGACCGGTTGCGCCGCAGCAGCGGCCAGACCCCGGCAACTTGGTCGGCGGCCTCGAGTGTCTTGGGTGCCGGCATCGCGGTTCGCCCGAACGCGACCACCGCGACCAGCAGCAGGATCGCCCCGGCAACAGCGACCGAGGCCGGCGGCATCCGCCCGACGAACAGGCCTCCCACGGCGGGGCCGACGACGAAGGAGGCCACTTCGACGGTGACCAGCAGGCTGGTTGCGGAGGTCGTCGCGGGTCCAGCCAGACGCGGCATACCCGCCGCCAGTGCCGGGTATGCCGGGGTGCCGGCGACGATGGCACCGGTCGCGGCGAGGACCGCGAACCAGGAAAGTCCGGCGGCCAGGGCCAGGCCGCAGGCGACCAGGCAGGCCAGCCGGGCCCACAGCGACCAGCGCACGATGCGGGCCCGCTCGCGCCGGTCGGCCAGCCGCCCGGACAGCCAGGAGAGCGCCACATAGGGAGCCAGCCGCGCCGCACCGGCCAAGCCGAGCAGCAGGGCAGACGTCGTCGACTCCTCGACCGCCACCAGCAGGACCGGCCACGGTAACCCCATCCCCACCGCAGCGGCCGCGTGCGAAACGACGACCCGACCGACCCGGGCGTTCATGCCGGCACCAGTCCTTCGGCATAGCGCGTGCGCAGCGGGGCGAAACCGTTGAAGCCCACCGTCGAGTAGCAGGTCGTGTAGGCGCCGGCCGACAGCAACCGGACGGTGTCTCCCTCGGCGAGATCGAGCGGTAGCTGCACCGGATTGTGCTCGTAGAGGACGTCGGCGCTGTCGCAGGTCGGGCCGGCCAGCACGGCCGGGCCGGTGGGTCCGCCATCGGCCGAGGTGACCAGGCGGTAGCGGATGGCCTCGTCGAGGGTCTCGACGAGACCGGTGTAGACCCCGGCATCGAGGAAGACCCAGCGCACGCCACCCCGCCGAAGCACCCCGACGACGGAGGCGACGAGCGTTCCCGCATCGCCGACGATCCCCCGACCGGGCTCGACGAGGGTGGCCGGCCGCTTCGTCCCGAATGCCTCGGTGAGGGCCCGGTCGATGACCTTGCCGTACTTCGTGAAGGACGGGTGATGACCTTCGTGCAGGGCCGGGAAGCCGCCGCCGAGGTCGAGGATGCGGGGTGCCAGCCCGGACGCCCGAGCGGCCTCGAAGACCCGCGCGGCCGCGACGATCGGGGCCCGCCACGCCGCCGGGTCCCGCTGTTGCGAGCCGACGTGGAAGGCAACCCCGGCTGGGTCCAGCCCCAGGTCGTGTGCGGCCCGCAACACCTCAACGCACTCACCGGTCGAGCAGCCGTACTTGCGCGACAGCGGCCAGTCCGAACCCTCGCCGGAGGTGACCAATCGCACGAGGATCTCGGCGCCGGGGGCGGCGACCGCAACCTTGGCGGTCTCCTCAGGGGAGTCCACGACGAAGAGCCGCACCCCCACGTCGTATGCCGTGCGCACGTCCTCGCGTCGCTTCACCGGGTTGGAGTAGACAAGGTCCTCGGGCCGGGCCCCGGCGGTCAGGGCGGCTTGCACCTCGGCCGGGCTGGCCACGTCGAACCGGCTGCCGGCGGCATGCAGGGCGCCGAGCAGCCGCGGATCGGGGTTGGCCTTGACCGCGTAGTGCACCGCGGTCTCCGGCAAGGCCGCCCGCAGAGCGTTGAACTGATCGAGGGCGATGCCGAGGTCGAGGTCGAGGTAGGGGGTGGGCCCGGCGGCCGGGTTGACGGACAAGGGGAGAACAGACCTGTCCTGCGAGGGGGCCATGAGGTGTCCTGTCGGGAGGTGGACGTGTCACCTCGAAGATCCGAACGGGGAGGCGTTGATACATCGGCCGAGGGGTGGTCCGCTCGGCCGAGGCAGGTATCGACGCCGGCGCGGCCGGCTCAGCCCACCTGACGGTTGTGCGCCCGGCGCACCAGGGCCCACGGCACGAAGACCGCAAGGCCGGCCAGCGGGAAGCCCCAGCCACCCAGGGGCGTCTCGGCGGCATACGACCCGGCCAGCCAGGCCGTGGCGACCGACGCGCCAAGGAAGGCCAGCTGGGACAGCGGCGCGATCGGCGGGCTACGGAACCAGCCCAGTTGGGTGTCGGGATTGTTGCGCGCGAGGATCGTCGCGGAGATCCAGGAACACACTCCGGCTACCGCCAGCCCGAGCACCCACCACGGCACCGACATCACCCCCGGCCCGGGTGAATCGTCGTGGGCACACGGCGTACCACCGAGGGCGGGCTCGCGAACGCGATGGGCAACCCCCGCACTCGCTTCATGGAGCTCATCGTAGAGGCGCCCGTCCCCATCGATCGACAACAGGTGTATATTACAGGTCAATGACAAGTCCCCGGTTCACCGAGATCGCCCACGACCTGCGGGAGCGGGTCGCCCTCGGCGACGTCAGCCGCGACGGGGCGCTGGAGTCCGAGACCGAGATGTGCGCCCGCTATGGCGTCTCCCGGCCCACCGTGCGGCGGGCCTTGGAACTGTTGCGCGACGAGGGGCTCCTCCAATCCCGCCAGGGCGCCGGCTGGTTCGTCATCGGCTCGGCGATCCACCAGCCGCTGGCCCTGGGGACGTTCCGGCACGCCGGGTCCGCGCTGGCCGAGTCCGGGGCGACGGTATGCCGCGAGGTCACGGAGTTCTCGTTCGTCACCGCTCCCCCGGGGGCGGCCGCCGTCCTGGGCCTGCCCTCGGGGTCGAGTGTGCTGCACGTCCGCTCGGTGCGCCGGGTGGACGGCGAGAGCCTGGACGTCGCTCACGAGTGGGTTCCCGAGTCGTTCGCTGCCCGGGTGAGCCGGGCCGATGCGGTCGACCCAGGTGTCTGGGGCAGCCTCAGCCGCGGCGGACACCCGATCGCGACGGTTCGCCAGACGATCACCGCCGGGGTGGCCAGCGACGCCGACGCAGCTCTGCTGCGCACTTCCCCCGGTATGCCGCTGCTGCTGGTGCGCCGGCTGGCCCTGGGGGCGGGCGGCATACCGCTGGCGCTGTCCGACCACCGCTACCTCGCGCACCGCTTCGCCCTGGAGGTGGAGTTCAACTCCGGCCCGTCGGCGAGCGCACCCGAACCCCCCGGCTTGCGGGCCGTGCCCACCTCAACCCAGGAGATCCCCACATGAAGGTGCTCGTCACCGGCGGCGCCGGTTTCATCGGCGCCAACTTCGTCCTGCGGGTGCGCGCGACCCGCCCGGATTGGCAGGTGAGCGTCATCGACGCACTCACCTACGCGGGGAACCAGGACTCGCTGACCCAGGTCGCCGGCGAGATCGACTTCGTCCACGGTTCGATCGCCGACGCCGAGTTGGTGGACCGACTGGTCGCCGGGACGGACCTCGTCGTCCACTTCGCCGCCGAGTCGCACAACGACAACTCGCTGGACAACCCGTGGCCGTTCATGGAGTCCAACATCATCGGCACCTACCGGCTGCTCGAAGC
>CAZNLX010000103.1:0-6549 GCA_964573925.1 uncultured Intrasporangiaceae bacterium | reverse complement strand
GACCGGGTGCTCGGCACCCCGATCAGCGAGAACGCCTTCACCGGTCTCGGCGGCGGCATCGCCCTGGACGGGCGTTACCGTCCGGTCGTCGAGTTCATGTATGCCGACTTCATGTGGGTCGCAGCGGACCAGATCTTCAACCAGATCGCCAAGGCGCGGCACATGTTCGGGGGAGACTCGGCCGTCCCGATGGTGCTCAGGCTCAAGGCGGCTGCGGGCACGGGCTACGGATCGCAGCATTCGATGGATCCGGCCGGCATCCTCACGAGCGCGGCGGGCCTGCGCGTGGTGGCGCCCTCCACCCCGTTCGACTACGTGGGTCTGATGAACACGGCGCTGGCCTGCGACGACCCTGTCGTGGTCCTCGAGCACGTCGACCTCTACGCATCCACGGGGGTCGCCCCAACAGCCGACCTGGACTACCGCATCGAGGTGGGTAGGTCGAGGCTGCGGTCCTCGGGCGACGACCTGACCGTCATCACCTACCTCAACATGGTCGAACCCTGTCGGCAGGCATTGGAGAGGGTGCCGGGAGTGTCCGCCGACCTCATCGACCTGCGCTGGCTGGACCGGGCGTCCCTCGACTGGCCCGCCATCGAGCGCAGCGTCCGTAAGACCAATCGCGTGCTCATTGTCGAACAAGGGGCCGTCGGCACGTCCTATGGGGGGTGGCTTGCGGACGAGATCCAACGGCGCCTCTTCGACTGGCTGGACGCGCCTGTCGAACGGGTGACCGGGACCGAGGCCTCGCCCAGCATCAGCAAGGTCCTCGAGCGAGCGGCGATCGCCACCAGTGCAGAGGTCGAAGCAGCGTTGCGTCGGATCGCTGCGGAGTCCGGGTGGACGGCGGGTGCCGATCGTGGCTGAGCTGATCCCGGTGCCCCAGGTGGCTGCGGGGGCGGACGAGGTCATCGTGACGGATTGGCTCGTCCAGATCGGCGACGAGATGGTGGCGGGCACACCGATTGCCGTGGTCGAGACCGACAAATCGACCGTGGAGGTTGAGGCGCCTCGCGCGGCGACGCTGTTGGGCAGGCTCGCCGAGGTGGGCTCTCGAATAGAGGTAGGTGCCTCGATCGCCCTGATCGGCGATCGGGCCGAACTCGACCGGGACATCGATGATCTGCTCGCGGCCCTGGGGGTCGACGTCACGACCGGCGCATCGGGAACGGGCACGGACGGCGAGAATCTCGCCGCTGCGCCGGACGCTGGCGTCGACTCGACCGCCGGTTCCGGATCGGTGCCCTGGAGCCCGCCCGCGACTCGCAGGTTCGTCAGTCCCATCGCGCGACGGCTGCTTGTCGAGGAGGACATCGCCATCGAGGCTGTCAGCGGAACTGGCCCACGGGGACGGGTCATGAGGGCCGATGTCCAGCGGGCGGTGGCGGCGAGATCGGTGCAGCAGCTGGTGCGAAACACAGGGCCGGCAAGCCCTGACAATTCGACCGCAGTCCCCGCAGGGCGCGCCATCCCGCATACGCGCCAACGCTTGGCGATCGCCAGACGGCTCGGCGCCAGTAAGCGTGAGGTGCCGCACTTCTACCTACGGCGCACCGCGGTCGTGGACTCCTTGATGGCCCTGAGAGCTGAGCTGAATACCCACTCATCCACGCGAATCTCGGTCAACGACTTGGTGATTCGTGCGGTTGGTGCGGCGTATGCGGCCGTGCCGCAGATGAACGTCAGGTGGACCGACGAGGCGCTGTTGCAGCTCGACACGGTTGACGTCGCAGTTGCAGTCGCGAGTCAACGAGGCCTCGTCGCTCCCGTTCTGCGACGGGTTGACGAGTCGTCGGTCTCGTCCATCGCCCGCTCTGTGCGGGACTTGGCGTCGCGGGCCGACTCGGGTCGCCTTCGCCAGCCCGAGCTTGAGGGCGGATCGATCACCGTGTCCAACCTGGGGATGTTCGGCGTCGAGGACTTCGCGGCCATCATCAACCCACCCCAGTCGGCAATCCTCGCGGTGGGGTCGGCAGTGCCGACGGTCCGCGTGGTTGCCGGTCAACCGGCCGTTGCGACAGTCATGACCCTCGTGGTGTCGGTCGATCATCGTGCGGTTGACGGTGCGCTGGCGAGCATGTGGTTCGGCGCACTTATCACCGCCCTGGAGGACCCCATGCGACTGGTGGTCTGACCGGGCGGTCCGAGCTGGTGGCTTGCGGCCCCGGGCGAGCCAGCAGAACATCGGGCGACGGGCAGCGCCCGGTGTTCAGCGTGCGGGCAAACGGGCGATGACCAGCTCGGCGATCGCGGCGTCCTGGACCCCCAGGCCACACAGGTCCGCCACGCTGATCTGCGCATCGGACGTGCGCCCGGGTCGGCGCCCGGCGAGCACGTCGGACAGCGTGACCGCCCGTGCGCGAATGTCGTCATCGGCATGTTGCAGCTCTCCGGCCCGACTGGCGAGCTCGAGGTCGTCGCACACGAGCGGTTGGGCGCGGCTCAGCAAGTCCGCGGCGAGCTCCTGTTTGCCCGGGGTGTCGGAGCCGACCGCGCTCAGGTGCGTCCCTGGGCGCACCCAGGCGGCCTCGACAAGGGCCCGGCGACTGCTCGTCGCCGTCACGATGATGTCGCTGTCGGCCACTGCAGCCTGCAGGTCGGTCACCGCTTCGGCACCGACGGACGCCGCCACTGCAGCAGCCCGGTCGGCCCGGCGGCCCCACAGCCGCACGGCCAGATTCGGCAGCGCAGCCCGATGAGCGTGGATCTGGGCGACGGCCTGGCCTCCGGTGCCGAGGACCAACAGGCGACGCGCGTCCGGTCGGGCCAGGCTCATCGTGGCGAGCGCGCCTGCGGCCGCAGTGCGCATGTCGGTGAGCATTCCCTCGTCGGCGAGGATCCACCGTGGCGCCCCGGTGGCTGCGTCGAGCACGATCGTGCAACCGTTGGCAGCAGCGCCGGGGAAGCCGCCGGTCGCGACCTTGAAGGTCAGGACCGGAGATCCGGATAGATAGGCCCCTTTGATATGCACCTCACCGCCGCTCGTCGGCAGTAGCTCGAACTGCGCGGGCTGGACCACCTCGTCGGCGCCGAGGGCGAGGAAGGCCCGACGTGCCGCCGTCACCGCGTCGCTCCAGGTCAGCGCTGCCGCGATCGTTGTTCGGTCCACTACGCGCATGGGTTGCCCTCCCGACATCGCGCTGCCGAGGGGGTCGAGTCAGGCTCGGCCCGACAAGCCACGGCTAGCGCGCGATCTGCATGACGACAGCCTTGGGCTCGGTGAAGAACTCCCGGCTGAAGTTGCCGCCCTCACGCCCGACGCCACTGTCGCCGACACCGCCGAAGGGGGTGCGCAGGTCGCGGATGAAGAAGCAATTGACCCAGACCGTGCCGGCCCGCAGCGCGGAGGCGACCCGGTGGGCGCGGGAGAGATTCTCGGTGGAGAGCATCGCGTTGAGTCCGTAGCGGGTGTCATTGGCCAGCGCCACGGCCTGCGCCTCGGTGGAGAAGCGATTGACCACGCAGACCGGGCCGAAGATCTCTTCGCAGTAGGGAGCAGCGTCCAGCCCGAGCCCGTCGATGATCGTCGGGCGCACGACCCACGACCCGTCCTCGGCAGCCCCGCCGGTGCGGAAGCGCCCGCGCGGAGTCGATATAGGAGACGACCTTGTCGAAGTGCCGCTTGGAGGCCAGCGACGAGAACTTCGTCGCCGGGTCGAAGGGATCGCCGATGGTCAGCGCCTCGGCCGCCGCGAATGTTTCGTTACGCGAGCGAGGTCATCTCCGGTGCGGGGGCGGCGTCGGCCCGTGAGGTCGGCGGCGACGTCCACTCCTCGCAGGACCTGCTGGCCAAGTTCCAGGGCAAGACGGCCGACGCGCCCATGTGCATGACCTGCGGCACGAAGATGCGTCCGGCCGGTTCCTGCTACGTGTGCGAGGGCTGCGGCAGCACGAGCGGCTGCAGCTGAGCCTGCCGACCGGGCGCAACGGATCACCGACCGCGGCGCCCGGCCGGACGGCATACCACCCAGAGCGACGCGGGTGGGGTCTGAGGGGAAGCCCGGCCCCACCCGTTGTCACGTCTCGAGGGTGAGGGCCGAGGCGACCGGGGGCCAGCGCTCGGCGGCCCGAGGGGGAGCCGGTCGGTGCTTCGCAAGAAGAGCAGCCTGTGGATAACTTTCGGGCCTCGTTGTCGAGTTGGGTCAGGCTGGGGTCATGAGTTTCGAGCAGCTGCCCCGTGACTGGTCGCGCCGGTCGGTCGTCGACGACGAGATCTTCCTCGATCTGGTCGACCTCGTGGTTCTGGAACGCGACCGGCAGGCTGGCGCGCTCTATGTCCTGCTGTGTGGTCCGACTGAGCGGCTCGTCCAGCCGTGTGTCGTGGGGGAGTTGCCGCCCGAACCCGTGCCCGACCGGCATGGGGCCTTCGAGCCCTTCGCGGAGGCGGTGCGGACGAACATCCCGGGTGGTGGGCTGGTCGCGATCATCGCCCGGCCGGGCCGGCTGGACACCACCGACACCGACCGGGCCTGGCACGAGGCTGCGCTCGCGGTATGCCGCCGCCGCGGGATCCGTCTGCTCGCGGCCTCGGTGGCGACGCCGGAGCGGATCTGGCGGTTGCCCGATCCGCTGCCCACGCGGGTGTCGGCGTGAGGTGTCGAGTTGCCGAAATCGGGGGAGCGGTCAGACTGGGGCCGTGGTGGTGAGGTCGAAGGTTCTCGTGGGTGTCGTGTTCGTGGCGCTGGCCGTAGGCTGCACGCCGGGTCCGGGGGACCCGAGCCCCACGACGACTGCCCCCGTGACCGCCCCTCCCACCGCCACCGCGTCGCACACTTCCAGCCAGCCCGCACCGACGAGCGGCAGTCCGCAGGGCGAGGCTCAAGCGTTGCAGGCGGTCACCGACTTCTATCGGGAGTTCAACGCGGCACTCGTGTCCCTCAACACGACCAACTTCCGGGCGACCTTCACTCAAGGGTGTCGAGTCTGCAAGCAGGATGCGGCAACCATTGATTCCGACGCGGCCGCTGGTCGCAGATACGAAGGTGGAGGCGCGGCTCTCGCGGGGCTGAGGACTACGTCGCAGCCCGACGAGAAGCGGTTCCTGGCGCGCGCCGAGGTGAGCACCATCGCGATGGAGGTGAGGGACGCCTCTGGGAAGGTAGTCGCCAACTACCCGGCAAGCTCTGCGGTGAGAGATTTCATCGTCTACCTGACAGAAGCGGGCTGGCGGGTCGAAGGGGTAGCTGCGTGAGGGGGCTCGCGATGCTCACGGTGCTGGCCGCCAGCCTGTTCATGGGGCCGATACCCATTGCTGCTTCCGTTGCCTGCGTCGAGTCGCGATTCGGCATGGTGGGGGCCACGTGCGGACAGCAGCTCCTGTGGCGATACGACGACTCCTCACGGACCTTCGTGAGTGAGGATCGAATCGTCAACCCCCGCGATTCGGGTATCAGGTATGACTACCAGCTCAACGAACGCTGTGAAGAAGGCGTGGACTGCGGGGCGGCCGTGTTCACGTGCTCGCCGAGTAGCACGGGGGAGGGCCGGCGATACCAATCCACCGCCTATGTCCTGCTGCCGGGCGGGTCGCGGGCGGATGTGCCGCCGATTGTCACGACGGTGTGTGTCTATCCCGGGCGCTCGGTCCCGCTGTCGGTGGTGGAGGTTGCGGCGCACGAGGAGGTCCGCAAGCGGTTGAGTCAGCCCACCGTGACCTCGTCTCCGCCTGGTCGGTCGTTGGTGGGCCTGCTGACGATCTTCTCGACACCGGCGCAGCCCGAGCCCTCGATCGCGATCACTCAACCGGTGCCGGGGGAGATCCGGGCGCGACCGGCATACTCGTGGGATTTCGGTGACGGGCTCGCGGGGTTGGGCCCGGGTGTGCCCTATCAACAAGGTGACGTGCCCTCGCGGTTGCCGGGCAAGTACCTCGGTGCCACTTACGGCAGGGCCGGGGTGAAGCACGTGACCCTCACGGTGACCTGGGGTGTGCAGTTCCGGCTCGAAGGGGTGCTCGAGGTGCCGTTGGCGCCCATCGTCTTCACCGCCACGCAGGACAAGGACGTGGCCACCGCGCGCGCCGTCCTCGTCGGGTGACCACGGCGGACACCGACCTTCAGACCGCCTGTGATTCATCACTCAACTATCTGGGACCTTGGGCTCTGGGGTCGCGAGCGCGACCGGCGCTCGGCAAGCAGGGTTAAGCCCTCGACTTCGACACTCGCTCGTTCATGGGCATCCGCACCGCGCAGGAGCGGGCGCGTCACCTCGAGACTGGCTCGTATGCCGCGCCCGAGGCCACCGCGGCGGAGATCGCGGACGAGCTGGCGACCTCGGCGCAGTCGTTGGTCACCCATGTGCCGCACCTGGCCGACAAGCAGCCCGGCGGGGCGCGTGCCGCGGCTGGGGCTGCGGTCGGCCATCCGAAGGACAAGTCGCAGGACCAGGCGAGCGAGGCCGACACCGACCGGGCCTGGCACGAGGCTGCGCTCGCGGTATGCCGCCGTCGCGGCATACGCCTGCTCGCGGCCGCGGTGGCGACGCCGGAGCGGATTTGGCGGTTGCCCGATCCGCTGCCCACGCGGGTGTCGGCGTGAGGTGTCGAGTTGC
>CAZNLX010000102.1:5394-6552 GCA_964573925.1 uncultured Intrasporangiaceae bacterium | reverse complement strand
AGGGCGGCATACCGGCTCGTAGGCTGGCGACATGGCCACCCTGCCGCGCCCGGCGCACCTGTTGCGCTCGATTCCCGATGCGCTGGCGCAGGGGCGGACGGCGATCAGTTTCGAGTTCTTCCCGCCGAAGGATGACGCCGGCGAGGCGGCGCTGTGGGAGGCGATCCGGGACCTGGAGAAGACCCGGCCGACGTTCGTGTCGGTGACCTACGGGGCGGGCGGGTCCAGCCGTGACCGGACGATCCGGATGACCGACCGGATCGCTCAGGAAACGACCCTCACGCCCATGGCCCACCTCACCTGTGTCGGGCACTCGGTGGCGGAACTCCGCTCGATCATCGGGCACTACGTCAACGTCGGCGTGCGCAATGTCCTGGCGCTGCGGGGCGATCCGCAAGGGGGACTGGACCAGGCGTGGGTGCGACATCCTGACGGGCTCGACCACGCCGACGAGTTGGTCGAGTTGCTGCGGGCGTTGGGTCCGTTCACGGTGGGCGTGGCCGCGTTCCCGGATCGTCACCCGGAGAGCCCGAGCCTGGACCACGACGCCGACGTCCTCGTGCGCAAGGCCGACGCCGGGGCCGACTTCGCGATCACCCAGTTCTTCTTCACCCGAGAGGCCTATGTCGACCTGCGCGACCGGGTCGCCGCCCGGGGCCGCGAGTTGCCGATCATCCCGGGCCTCATGCCGGTGACCAATGTGCGGCAGTTGGCCCGGATGACGCAGTTGTCCGGGCAGCCGGTGCCCGCCGCGGTGACCGACCGGTTGGGGGCGGTTGCCGACGATCCCGTGGCGGTCCGCGAGGTCGGGGTCGAGATCGCGACCGAGTTGGCCCGCCAGTTGCTCGACGAGGGGGCGCCGGGCATTCACTTCATCACGATGAACCGGTCGACGGCGACCCGTCAGGTGTGGGAGAACCTCGGCCTGGAAGCGGCCCAATAGCCAGGCGTCACTCGGTCCCGCGAGGTCCCTGGGGGAGCCGCTCGGTGTCGCCGCGCCTGGCGGGAGGCGCCTCGCGCAGCGACCCGGCTGCGCTGGGCTCGGCCGTGCCGAGTCGCTCGCCCCACGCGTCATAGCGGGACTTGAAACGTCGGATCCGCTTGAGCAGGAACAGCACGGTGGCGACGCCGACGACGAGCAGGACTCCGGCGATCGAC
>CAZNLX010000102.1:0-5384 GCA_964573925.1 uncultured Intrasporangiaceae bacterium | reverse complement strand
CGACGCCGCGAGCCAGGGGTTGGCGAAGGCGGTCGTCACGACGGCGGCGACGGTGACGTCCTCGGCTGTCGACACGACGACATTGCTGGCCGGCTCGGGGGAGGTGTTGACCGCAGCCCGGGTTCCGGCCTTGACCAGGTGGGAGAGCAGGGCGAGGATCCCGCCGGTCGCCGCGGTGAACGCGGCGTTGAGGTCGGCGCTCTCGTTGCCGAGCAGGTAGCCCAGCGTCGCGCCGACAGCCGGCCGAACGACGGTGTGGATCGCGTCCCAACTCGAGTCGAGGTAGGGGATCTTGTCGGCGACCATCTCGATGACGAAGAGCACCGCGGCGCCGATGAGGACGTCGGTACGACCGAGCGCGTCCGGGATGCCTTGGACGTGCCAGATCTTCTCGGCCAACCCCATGATGAGGACGACCGCATAGGCGTTGATGCCGCTGGCCCAGCCGGACGTGAAGACCCAGGGCAGGATTTCTGCACCCATGGTGTGTGATGTCCCTCCCACGATGACGGGGTGTGTCCCCGTCCGTGCATTTCAACGCCAACGGACGGTTGTGGTTTCCCCGACACGGGCAACGGACTGATAACGGTCCGAGAGACGGCATCGCCCAGCCGCACCTCAGGTCACCCCCTGCGGACCTGATGCGCGGCCGGGCGTCTGGTGCCCTTCGTTGCGAGACTCACTATCGCAGACCCGACGATGGTGTCGGTATCCGTACTTCTACTCATTCCCCAGGGTTGGCCGCGCCCGGGCGGTGACCCGGTCGGGCGCTTCCTCGGCGACCTCGGCCGCTTGCCCGCCGCTGATCCGGACCAACTCGTCGAAGGTCGTGGGGAAGACCGCGTGCGGGTGTCCGGCGGCGGCCCAGATGACCTCGTATGCCGCCAGCGCCTCGTCGACGAGGGTCGGCAGGTCGCTGCTGTGCCCGACCGGGGCAACCCCGCCGATGGCGAAGCCGGTGTGTTCGCGGACGAAGTCGGCGTCCGCCCGACCCACCTCGACCAGCCCGAGGGCGGCCGCGACCTTGGTGGTGTCGACCCGGTGCCCGCCCGAGGTGAGCACGAGCAGGGGCTGTCGGGGGGCCCCGGCAGTGGCGCGGGTCGCGAAGACGAGCGAGTTGGCGATCTGATCGACGGCCACGCCGAGCTGGGCCGCCGCCTGGGCGGCGGTGCGGGCGGCACCGTCGAGGACGACCACGGCTCCGGGAACCCCGGCCTCGGCCAGGGCAGCGCGCACCCGGACGACCGAAGGATGCGACCAGACCGGGTCGGTCTGGTCGCCGGACAGGTCCGTCTGGGGTCCGGCAACGGGCGGGGCGGCGGGCGTGCGGTCATCGGCTGGGGTGGTCACGAGCGCACAGTAATGGGCGGACGGCATACCTCGTCGTGGCGGTGGTGTCGCGTGTGCTCACCTCGGCGCAGTCAGGGGAGATCGCACCCGGGCAGGTCGCAGCCCCCGAGATCGCAGCCGTCGCCACCGGAGACCAGGTCGCCGACGGACGAGGCGAACCCACCGACCTCTTCCGCGAGGCCGCTCAGCCCGGTGCCGACGGTCTCGACCAACCCGCCTGCGGCACCGAGCAGGTCGGTGAGGTCGGCCAGACCGTGCGCACCGTCGAGGATGTCCAGCGTCCCGGTCCCGAGGTCCGCGAGGTCGGCGGCGTCGAACCAACTCAGGTCGAAGCGGGCGCTGCCCACGCCGGCCAGGTGTGCCGTCGCGGCGACCTCACCGAAGAGCCGCGCCCAGCGGTCGGCGACCTCGAAGACGATGGCGTAGGGCAGGTAGCGGCTGAACAGGTCGGCCGCTTCCTCGAAGCGAATCTGGCTGGCCTCGGCCTTGGTGAGGTACTCCCGGAAGCCCAGCGCCTGAATGCGTGCCGCCGTGCCGTCCGCCGTCCGTGCCGAACGCTTGCGGGCGCCGCGGAAGAGCAGGTATGCCGCCGCCAGCACCCCGGCCGGGAAGACGAACCCGAGGGCGCCGGCCTGATGCTCACGCAGCAGCACCCACATGACCGCGACGAGGAACAGACCGATCAGCCCGGTAACGGCAGTGAGCAGGCACCCCAGCCGTCGGCCCTGGATCCGAGGATGCTGGGTGTACCAGCGGCGCTCGACGACCTCGCGGTAGAGATCCACCTGGGCCTCGCGCATGGCCTGGGCGAAGTCCGGGCCGAGTTCGCTCAACCGTATCGCCGGGGCATGTCGACGCAGGGCGGTGAGCAGGGTCCGTTCGGGGGCGGTGAGCCCGGCCAGGGCCGGTTTTCCCGTGCGCAGGGTGAGCAGGAAGTCCCGGCGCGGTCGCGCCGCCGGGGGAGTGTCGGTTCCCGTCCCGGCCGATGTGGGTGGCTCTGCGGTGACTGGGCTGATCCGGAAGTAGCCCCGGACGGCGAGGTCGATGAGGGTCGCGGACAGGTCCCGGGTGTCGGCTCGCCCGTCGATGACGGTCCCGATGAGCCCGGGGGTGACTCCGTCGGGCGGGGTGAAGCGGACGGCCACCGGACCCGCCCATTCGCCGGACCCGCCCACTCGGACCCGGCGGACCTGATGGCCCACCCCGGGCACCTCCCCGGGAGTGATCCCCTCGAAGATCTCGTCCCGCCCGTGGCGGCGGTACCACCAGCCGATGAGCAGGGCAGGCAGCACGGCCAGGACGCCCAGGACGACGTAGCCGAGATCAGCGGTCTTCATCGTGATCGCCCCCTGGATGAACAGTCCGGTGTGTCGGTGGGTCCGGCGAGGATCACCGTAGCCGTTCGTGACGACGCTCTTGACAGGGTGACCGAAGGAGAGGCTACAGTGGAATCGAACATATGTTCGGAAGTGTGACGAGGGGTCGAGGGTCCGCTTCCGCCGGATGACACGTTCGCGGGCGGGTCGAGTCCGCCGATGACGTTGACCAGAGAGAGGGGTCCTGTCGTGGTGCGCCGATACGCCCAGCCGGTCCGCGTGGGGACCGCGCCGCAGGTCTGTCCCGGGTCGCTCGCAGGCCTCGACGCCCCACCCGCCCCAGGCGCACAGATCCCCGGGGGGTATGCCGCCGCGGCCCCTCTATGGTTCGAATGGGCCGGCCGGCGCTATCACGTCCGAGCCGTGCTGGCTCGCTGGCGGGAGCGCCGCGCGTGGTGGCGGGACGTCCTCGAGGTCGACCACGCCGACGCCGGGACCGCTCCCGCGGGGACTGCCCCTGCCGGACTCACTCCCACGGGAACTACCTCTGCCGTCGTGGCCCCCTCGGCGATCGACGTGGCTGCCCGAGAGCGGCTGGTCTGGCGCGTGGAGGCCGGGCCGGGCTGGCTCACCCGCACCGGCGTCTTCGACCTGGCCTGCGACGAGGCCCGGCCCGGTGAGCCCGACCCGAACGGCTGGGTGCTGCTGCGGGTGAGCGACTGATGGCCGCGGCATACCGCCCGATGACGACCTGACCGAAGGAGAACCGGACATGAGCGCCGTTCCAACGCAGCCCTATCCGAGCGCCAGCGGGCGCCCCGTCCAGGGCCGGCGCACCCCGCCGCCCTCGGTGACCGTCCTGGAGTTGCTCGACCGGGCCCAGGCCAGCCTCCTGCATGCGAGCCACGCCGATCAGGTGGGGGAGCGCTATGTCCTGGCCCATCTGGCCGGGTTGCGTGCGGCCGCCGCCGTGCTCGCCGCCCGGACCGGGCCGGTGCGCTCGTCCCGGCCGCGCAGCGTCTGGGAGGTGCTGCCCCGACTGGCCCCCGAGTTGACCGAGTGGGCGACCTTCTTCGCCGCATCGGCCCGAGTCCGGGCGGCGGTCGAGCGCGGCGACCGGCTGCCGCCACCCCGAGAGGCCGACGATCTCGTGCGCCAGGCCGAGATCTTCATCGAGGTCGTCCAGGACGCCCTCGGCGTGCCACGGACCCTTGTCCGTCCGGATTACCTCGCGCCGGTCACCTCGATCCTCGCGCCCCGCTGAGCGCGGGTTCCCGGCTCGCCCACGCCCTGCGTCCGCCCGTCCTCGACCGACACCCGGCCATGTCCACCTTCGTCCACCTGCATGTGGCCTCCGGCTACTCGATGCAGTACGGCGCCTCGACCCCTGCCGCGCTCGTGGCCCGGGCCGCCGCCTTCGGGCAACCCGCGCTCGCCCTCACCGACCGGGACGGGCTCTATGGCGCGGTCCGCTTCGTCCAAGCGTGCACCGAGGCCGGGATCGCACCCATCCTCGGGGTCGATCTCGCCGTCCACCCTCCACCCCCCGGCCCAACCGGGAGTGGGCGGTATGCCGCCCGCTCCCGGTTCGCCGACGTCGCACCCGGACCGTCCCGGGACGCCGGTCCGGTCCCCCCGCCCTGGGCCCGGCCGTCGGCCCCGCCCCGGACCCCCGTGCGCGGTGGTGCCCTCGTCGACCCACGCCGACCCCGGGTCACCGTCCTGGCTCGCGGCCTGGCCGGGGGAGTGGCCCCCGGCCTCGGCTGGGCCCGGCTGTGCCGGCTGGTCACCCGCACCCATCTATCCGGTGAGCGCGGCAATCCGGTGACCACCCCCGAGGTGCTCGCCGAGCTCGCCGCCCCGGTCGGTGACGATCCACCCGCCCTCGTCGTGCTGCTCGGACCCGACTCCGACGTCGGTCGGGCCGTGCTGACCAGGCGGCGGGCGGCGGCATACGAGGCGCTGGACCGGTGGCGCACGATCCTGCCGGCCGGGGCGCTGGCCCTGGAGACCGTCTGCCACGGTGGCCCGGAAGGAACCCCGGCCAGCCTCGGGCACGCGGCCCGGATGCTCGCCCTGGGCCGTGACCTCGGCATTCCCGTCGTGCTGTCCGCGCAGGTCCGCCACGCCGACCCGTCCGAGGCCGCGACCGTCGACGTCCTCGACGCCGCCCGCCGCCTGGTCGCTCTCGACGTGCGCCACCTCGACCGGGTCACCACCGCAGGCCACCTGGCCCCCACCCCCGCGATGTATGCCGTCGCCTGCGACATCGTCCAGGCCTCCGGTCCGGGGCTGGCCGGGGGCACGAGCACGGTCCGCGACGGGGCCCGTGACCTGCTCGCGGCCACCGTCGCCCTGGCGAGCGAGTGCGTCCTCGACCCGGCGATCGACCTGGGCATCGGCGGGGTGCACCTGCCCGAGCAGAGCGCCCTGGGCCTGGCCCTCGACGAGGACCCGCAACGGGTGCTCGCGCAACGCTGCCGGGCAGCGGTCGGCACCCGCTATCCGGGGGTGAGCGCGGCCGAGCACGCCCGGGTGCACGCCCGGCTCGACGAGGAGTTGGCCGTCGTCGCGGCGCTGGGTTATCCGACCTATTTCCTCACCGTCGCGACGGTCACCGACCTCATCCGGGAGCTGGGCGTGCGGGTCGCCGCGCGGGGGTCGGGGGCGGGGTCGCTGGTCAACTACCTGCTGGGGATCTCGGGGGTCGACCCGATC
>CAZNLX010000101.1:0-6588 GCA_964573925.1 uncultured Intrasporangiaceae bacterium | reverse complement strand
CGAGTCGGTCATCGGTCAGCCCTTTGCCTTGACGGAGACGGAGAGGATGCTGATCAGCGCCATCGGCGACATGCCGTCAGCGGGGTTCACTCCGGCTGCAGCGATCTTGTCCACGATGTCCATGCCTCCGGTGACCTTCCCGAAGATCGAGTAGCCGCCGCCGTCGACCGGCAGCGTGGTCTCCTTGTAGACGATGAAGAACTGATCACCGTTGCTGTTCGGGTCGCTGGTGCGGGCCATCGCGATCGTCCCCGCCGGGTACTTGCCGTCGGCCGGCGCATTCTCGATGCCGTAGTGGTAGCCGGGCCCGGAGCCCGCCCCGGTGCCCGTCGGGTCGCCGCACTGCAGGACCCACAGGCCCTGCTGGTCACCGGTGAGCCGGTGGCACGGGCTCGGCGCCCAGTAGCCGGAGTTGCCCAGCAGAACGAAGGACGAGACCGTCGCAGGGGCCTTGGCGCCGTCGAGCTCGACGGTGATGACGCCGCAGTTCGTCGTGATCGTGGCCACGAAGGTCTTGCCCCGAGCGCCCTCGATGTCGGGGGCAGTCGTCATCTTCTTGGGTGCCGCCTGCGGGGCGGGCACCTCGGTGCACCCCGCCAGGACCTTGGGGGTTGGCGTGGCGGACGCGCTGGCCGAGGTCGTCGCGGTGGAGGTGGGCTCGGCCGTGGTCGTGGCCGCAGCCGAAGACGTCGGGTCACTCGAGGGGGTCGCGGCCGGCTTGGGGGCCGTGACGGCGTTGGCGATCCAGACGAAGGCGATGACGGCGAGGAGGACCCCCACCACGGCGAGCACTGGTTGTTTGTCCCGCACGAGCAGGTCCTCCCTTGATGCGCCCACCGGGCGCGACGACAGCCGACGGTCGTCCAGTCTAGGCAAGGGGACTCCTCTGGCCGACCACCCCCGGTCACGAGTCCGTGACGTTCTCCCGGCGAGGTGGACTCGTCGCCTGCTGAGTAGGCTCGCAGGGTGCTGATGATCGGCTTTCCCGCGGCGGCGTTCGACACCAACTGTTTCGTCCTGGCAACGGGGGAGGGACAGGAGTGCGTGATCATCGACCCTGGTATTGGCGTCATCGACACCCTCGGCGAGGTGTTCCGGGAAATGCGGTTGCGGCCCGCCGCCGTCCTGCTCACCCACGGTCACCTCGATCACGTCTACGCGGTGACACCGGTATGCCGCGGCGGCGGCGCGGCATACATCCACGGCGATGATCGCTACCGCCTGCGGGACCCGCTCGCGGACCTGGATCGCGGAATGATCGCCATGATGGAGTCCCAGTTCGGGGCAAAGGCGACCTGGGCCGAGCCGGACGACATCCGCGAGGTGCGCGACGGCGAGACGATCACCATCGCCGGACTCGACTTCGGAATCGTCCACGCCCCGGGCCACACCGAGGGATCGGTGATGTTCACCCTCGCCGACATCCCGGATGGGATCAACGTCGAGGTGAGTTCGTCGGTCGTCTCCGGAGACGTCCTCTTCGCCGGGTCGATCGGGCGCTCCGACCTGCCCGGAGGGGACGAGGCGGCGATGCGGCGCTCGCTGCGCGACACCATCCTGCCGATGCCCGACGACCGGCTCGTCCTGCCCGGCCATGGCCCCCTGACGACGATCGGGCGGGAGCGGCGGAGCAACCCGTTCCTGCAGGGTCTGCGATGATCCCTGGGTGAGCACCGGCAAGGTCACCCCGATCAGCGGCTTCCTCGAGTTCCTCCCGGACCAGCGGATCGTCGAGCAGCACTTCCTCGACGTCATCCGTGAGGTCTTCGAGCTGCATGGCTTCGCCTCGATCGAGACCCGGGCCGTCGAACCTGTCGCCCGGCTGCTCGGCAAGGGGGGCGATGCCGACAAGGAGATCTACGGGATCAGCCGCCTGGCCGCCGACGCCTCGGACAGTCGGGAGCCCTCGCTCGGGCTGCACTTCGACCTCACTGTCCCGTTCGCCCGCTACGTCCTGGAGAACGCCGGCAAACTCGCCTTCCCGTTCCGGCGCTACCAGATGCAGAAGTCGTGGCGCGGCGAGCGGCCTCAGGAGGGCCGCTACCGCGAGTTCACTCAGTGCGACATCGACGTCGTCGACGTGGGCAGCCTGTCGCCCCAGTACGAGATCGAGATGCCCCTGGTCCTCACCGACGTCTTTGACCGGTTGCCGATTGGGGACTACGTCGTCCAGGTCAACGATCGACGGATCCCGCAAGGCTTCTACCGCGGTCTGGGCATCGCCGACATCGGCGAGACGCTGCGGATCGTCGACAAGCTCGACAAACTGCCCGCCGACACGGTTCGGGCCATGCTGCTGGACTCCGGATGCACCGGCGAGCAGGCCGACCAGTGTCTGGCCCTGGCCCGGATCCGGACGGGCGATCTGGGGTTCGTCGAACAGGTCCGCGCTCTCGGGGTCACCGATCCGCTCATCGAGGAAGGACTCGCGGGGCTGGCCTCGGTCGTCGCGGCCGGGGCGGCCCACGCGCCTGGGCGGGTCGTCGCCGACCTCAAACTCGCCCGTGGCCTGGACTACTACACCGGGACCGTCTACGAAGTGCGGGTCGCCGGGTTCGAGTCCTGGGGCGCGGTCGCCGGCGGCGGACGCTACGACGCCCTGGCCAGCGACGGGACGGCCACCTACCCCGGCGTCGGCATCTCCATCGGCGTGTCCAGGCTGCTCGGGCTGCTGTTCAAGCAGGGGCTGGTCGCTGCCTCCCGGTCCACGCCCGCCTGTGTGCTCGTCGCCCTCGTCGACCAGGACTCCCGACCCGCCTCGCTGGCGGTGGCCTCGGCGTTGCGGGCGCGCGGCATACCGTGCGAGGTCGCCCCACGCCCGGACAAGTTCGGCAAGCAGATCCGGTATGCCGCGCGCCGCGGCATCCCCTATGTGTGGTTCCCGAGCGGGTCGGGTGCGGAGGGGACCGGCGATTCGGTCAAGGACATCCGCTCCGGCGAGCAGGTGGCCGCATCGGCGGACGTCTGGGCACCGCCGGCGCACGATCTGCGTCCCCAGGTGGTCCGGGTCGATTCGGCGGGCTGAACACCGACAGGGGCCGTGGTCACGCCTCCGGTGGCGGGCGTAGGCCGCAGTCGCGCAGTTCCAGGACCGCGAGTTGCCGCACGATCTGCGGGTCGCGGGCGCGCCAGGCACCGGCCGGGTCCGGGTGGATCCTCGCCAGCCGGTGCATCGGCTGACCGGCAAGGGCGCGCAGCGCGAACAGGTCGAGGTCGGCCGGACCGTCGACGAATCGCTGCGCGGCACTGGCCCTGCGGATGAACCGGGCCCGAACAGGGAGCCAGACCAGCAGCCACATGACGACCGGGACGAGCGCCACGGCGACCCCCAGGGCCAACGCCAAGCGGTCGACCGCCAGCCCGAGGTCGGCACCGGCTTGGGCCAAGGACACGCCGGTGCGGGCTGCCTCTCGGAACGGAGCCTGAAGCTGTTCGCCGACCAAGGGCACCCGGGCAACCTGATCGCCGGCCGAGGTCATGCCGGTCTGCAACTGGCCCCCGGCACTGGTCAACCCGTCGGCGGGCTTGCGCAGTTCGGCCATCGTGTCGTGGACGACGCGACCGGCATACGTCCAGAGCAGCACCCAGGCGACCGTGAACAGATCGGAGAGCACCTGGGCGACCCGCCGGCCGGGCAGATCGGCATAGAGCTTCATGGGTATCCCTTCCACGGGCGGGCCGTCCGACCGGGTCAGGCTACGGGCAATCTCAACCAGCAGCGCCGTCGGATCGACCATCTTCGGGGTGTGTTCCTCGCCGTCGCACTACATTT
The DNA here is from genome assembly GCA_964573925.1 of uncultured Intrasporangiaceae bacterium. GTDB lineage: Bacteria > Actinomycetota > Actinomycetes > Actinomycetales > Dermatophilaceae > Phosphoribacter. Next base: position 2,816 of record CAZNLX010000101.1, on the reverse strand, counting down.
CCGATATGGGGACGTTGATCACCACTCTCGGCAGCGTCGCCCCGAGAATGACCACCGGAGAACGGCGTCTGGCCGAACGGCTCCAACAGAAACTCGACAGCGACTACCTCGTGTGGTTCGACGTGCCCATCGGTCCGATGCGAACCCATCCGGACTTCGTCGCGCTTCACCCGGGTCGGGGAGTCCTCGTCCTGGAAACCAAGGATTGGAAACTCGACACGATCCGCAGGGTCAACCACGAGATGTGGGACATCGAGGTCCAGGGGCGGGTGAAGCGGGTCCTCAACCCGCTCCTGCAGGCCCGGCACGGGGCCCATGATGTCGTCCGGGCCCTGGAGCGAGACCCCCACCTGGTGCACGGGGCCGGGCCGCATCAGGGCAAACTGGCGTTTCCGTGGGGCTACGGGGTGGTCCTCACTCGGATCTCCCGCGCTGAGTTCACCGCGGCAGGCATGGGGGCCGTCATGGAGGAGCACGCCGTCATGTGCGCCGACGAGATGACCGAGTCCGCCGACCCCGAACAGTTCCAGGAACGACTCTGGCAGATGTTCCCGCAACGGTTTTCCAGCATGCTGACGCTGCCGCAGCTGGACCGGGTGCGCTGGATCATGTTCCCCGAGATCCGGGTCGACCCGCCGCCACAGCAGACCCTCGACCTGCCGGACGTCATGAAGGTCATGGATCTGCAGCAGGAACAGTTGGCGCGCAGCCTCGGAACGGGGCACCGGGTGATCCACGGGGTTGCCGGGTCCGGGAAGACGATGATCCTGGGCTACCGCGCCGAATATCTGGCGCAGCACGCCGGCCCACACGCCAAGCCCGTCCTCGTCCTGTGTTTCAACGAGCCGCTGGGTGCGCGGCTGGCCGCCGACTTCCAGGCTCGCGGGTTGGCCGACCGGGTCCACGTCCGACACTTCCACCGGTGGTGCCGTCAACAGTTGGTGGCTTTCGGCCAACCGCTGCCGGACAACCGACAGCGCGACTTCTTCGATGCGCTGGTCGTCAACCTCATCCGCGCGGTCGACCTCGGGCACGTTCCCCGCGCCCAGTATTCGGCGGTCCTCATCGATGAGGGCCATGACTTCGCCCCGGAATGGCTGCGCCTGGTCGCCCAGATGGTCGACCCCGAGAGCAACAGCCTGCTGCTGCTCTACGACGACGTCCAGAACCTCTACGAGCGTGGACGGCCGGCGAAGTTCAGCTTCAAGAGTGTCGGCATCCAGGCCTCAGGCCGGACCACCATTCTGCGGATCAACTACCGCAATACGACGCAGATCCTGAGGTTGGCACAGCGGGTCGCGGCCGAGATCCTCAGCCCGAACGACAGCGACGACGACGGCATACCCATGCTGGCTCCGGTCGGTTGCGGGCGCGAAGGTGACGAGCCCGAGGTGGTTCGCCTGCCCTCGCTGTCGGCGGAGGCGGCCTACGTCGCCGACCACCTTGTCGCCGCCGGCCGCAGCAGGCGCCCCTGGTCGCAGATGGCGGTGCTCTGCCACGACACGACGATCATGGACGCCTGCGCCTCTGCGCTGCGGCATCGCCGTATCCCGCACGCGGTCCGGCGCAGGCCCGGGGATTTCCGTCCGGATGAGGACAACGTCAAGATCCTCACCATGCGGGTCAGCAAAGGCTTGGAGTTTCCCCTCGTGGCGATCCCGGGACTGGGTCGGTTGCCGGCCCCGGACGAGGACGAGACGGACGCCGCTCGGCTGTTCTACGTGGCCGCGACTCGGGCGACGGAGCAACTGCTCGTCACGGTCAGTGGCGCCGGACGACTCGGCCAGCGGCTCGGGGTGTGACACCCCCGTGAGTCCGGACACCCCACCCCCCAGCCCGGTCGCGCCCGTGCCGCGCGAGTTGGCCCGGGCCGTGCGCACCTGGCTCGATCATCTCGACGTCGAGCGGGGGGTCGCCGAGAACACCCTCACGTCCTACGGGCGAGACCTGGATCGCTACCTCGAGCATCTGACCGCCGTGGGGGTGAGCACACCGGAGGAGGTCACCGAGGCGCACGTCAGCGGCTTCCTCGCGGCTCTTCGCGAGGGCAGCCCGGGGCGTATGCCGCTGTCGGCGGCCTCCGCCGCGCGGACCCTCGTAGCCGTCCGAGGGTTGCACCGCTTCCTGGCCCTGGAGGGGCGCACCGTCACCGATCCGGCCGAAGGGGTGCGTCCGCCGAAGACCCCGCTGCGGCTGCCCAAGGCGATCTCGGTCGATGAGGTCGAACGACTGCTGGCCGCCGCATCGTTGGGCGACACGGCGGCCTCGCTGCGCGACCGGGCGCTGCTGGAAGTGCTCTACGGTGCCGGTGCCCGAATCTCGGAGGCCACGGGGCTGGACATCGACGACCTCGACCTCGAGGAGGGCACCGTCCGGCTGTTCGGCAAGGGATCGAAGGAGCGGGTCGTGCCGTTGGGCCGCTACGCCCGGGAGGCGGTCACGGCATACCTCGTCCGGGGCCGGCCCGCACTGGCGGCGCGAGGAGTGGGGACCTCGGCGGTCTTCCTCGGGGCCCGAGGGGCCCGCCTGAGCCGGCAGACCGCCTGGTCGGTCATCCACACCGCAGGGGAGCGAGCCGGTTTGTCCGGGCACCTCTCCCCGCACACCCTGCGGCACTCCTTCGCGACCCACCTGCTCGAGGGCGGCGCCGATGTCCGGGTCGTCCAGGAACTGCTCGGGCACGCCTCGGTGACGACGACGCAGATCTACACGATGGTCACCGTCGCCCGGCTTCGAGAGGTGTATGCCGAGTCTCACCCGCGTGCCCGCTGATAGGGTCGCACCGATCAGCGAGAGGCTGACCGACCGCACGAACG
>CAZNLX010000100.1:0-6620 GCA_964573925.1 uncultured Intrasporangiaceae bacterium | reverse complement strand
CGACGATGCTCCTCGACGCGCTCGCGGCCGTCGACGCCCGAGAGTGGGCCCTGGCTCTGCCCGATGGGCTGGCCACGACGGTGGGGTCCGGGGGGCACGCCCTGACCACGGCGCAGTCGCAGCAGGTCGCCCTGGCCCGGCTGGTCCTGGCCGACCCGCACACCCTCGTGCTCGACGAAGCGACCTCGCTGCTGGACCCGCGCGCCGCCCGGCACCTCGAACGGTCGTTGGCCGCCGTGGTCACGGGCCGGACCGTCGTCGCGATCGCGCACCGGCTGCACACCGCCCACGACGCCGACCGGGTGGCCGTGGTCGACGGCGGGCAGATCACCGAGATCGGCCCGCACCACGACCTCATCGCCGCCGACGGGGCCTATGCCGCCCTCTGGCGGTCCTGGCGCGACGAGTGACCGGGCGCCGGGCGGCTGGAGTCCCGTGGGCGCACCTCACGGATGGCCCGGTGACCGGGCGGGCGGGTGAACGGTTGGACGGGACAGGCGCGGCGAGCGCGCGGCATACCCGTGGCCGCCTCGATAGGCTCGCGGGGTGAGTGAGACGTTGCAGTCCCGGCCGGTCCTCGTCGTCGACAACGGCGCGCAATATGCCCAACTCATCGCGCGCCGGGTCCGTGAGGCGAAGGTCTACAGCGAGGTCGTGCCGCACACCATGCCGGTCGCGGCGATGCTCGCCAAGGCGCCCGCCGCGATCATCCTCTCCGGTGGCCCGGCGAGCGTGTATGCCGCGGGCGCACCGGCCCTGGACCCCGCCCTGCTCGACGCCGGGGTGCCGGTGTTCGGGATGTGCTACGGATTCCAGGCAATGGCCCAGGCGCTCGGTGGGACGGTGGCGCACACGGGCACCGGCGAATACGGACACACTCCAGCGACGGTGACGACCGAGGGCTCGGTGCTCTTCGACGGGCAGCCGTCCGAGCAATCGGTGTGGATGTCACACGGCGACTCGGTGACCGTCGCCCCGGCGGGGATGCGGGTCACCGCGTCGACGCCCGGGGCTCCGGTCGCGGCCTTCGAGGACGCCCAGCGGCGGCTGTTCGGGGTGCAGTGGCACCCGGAGGTGCTGCACACGGCATACGGGCAGCAGGTCTTGGAGAACTTCCTGCGGCGCGGGGCGGGGATTGCCGCGGACTGGACCGCGAGCAATGTCGTGGAGTCCCTCGTGGAGTCGGTACGGGCGCAGGTGGGCACGGGCCGGGTGCTCTGCGCGTTGTCCGGCGGGGTCGACTCGTCGGTCGCGGCGGCCCTCGTGCAGCGGGCCGTCGGTGACCAGTTGACCTGCGTGTTCGTCGACCACGGGCTGCTGCGCGAGGGTGAGCACGAGCAGGTCGAGCACGAGTTCGTCGCGGCGACGGGAGTGCGGCTCGTCGTCGTCGATGCCCGCGACCGCTTCCTCGGCGCGCTGGCCGGAGTGACCGACCCGGAGGCCAAGCGCAAGGCGATCGGTGAGCAGTTCATCCGGGTCTTCGAGCAGGCGGCCCGCGACATCGTCGGGTCGGCGTCGGCGGACGGGCACCCGATCGAGTTCTTGGTGCAAGGGACGCTCTATCCCGATGTCGTCGAATCCGGCGGTGGCGAGGGCGCCGCGAACATCAAGAGCCACCACAACGTCGGCGGCCTGCCGGATGACTTGCAGTTCACGCTCGTCGAGCCGCTGCGTGCGTTGTTCAAGGACGAGGTGCGGGCCGTCGGGTTGGAGCTCGGCGTGCCCGAGACGATCGTCTGGCGGCAGCCCTTCCCCGGCCCTGGCCTGGGGGTGCGGATCATCGGCGAGGTGACCGCCGAGCGCCTGGCCATCCTGCGCAAGGCCGATGCCATCGCCCGCGAGGAGTTGACCGCGGCAGGCTTGGATCGCCAGATCTGGCAGTGCCCGGTCGTCCTGCTGGCCGATGTCCGGTCGGTGGGGGTGCAGGGCGACGGACGGACCTATGGTCACCCGATCGTGCTGCGGCCGGTCACCTCCGAGGACGCGATGACCGCCGACTGGACCCGGGTGCCCTATGACGTCCTGGCGAGGATTTCGACACGGATCACCAACGAGGTGCGGGAGGTCAACCGGGTGGTCCTCGACGTGACGAGCAAGCCCCCGGGCACCATCGAGTGGGAGTGAGCGCTCGGCGATTCACGCTGCCGACCGCGCCTTGCGTGCGTGCCGCCGCATGACCCGAGCACACGGCATACCGTTGGTCGCACCGCTGGTGTCTGCGCGTGCGGTGAGATGGGCTGGAAGCTGACCAATGGTCGTCCCCGTGCCATCCCGCCCACCGGCGGCTCGGCTCAACCGGTCAGGAGGCGAAGACCAGCACCGAGATCGGCAGGACGACACAGACCGCGAGGATGATCGACGCCCAGAGGGTCAGCGCCAGCACGCCCTTGCGGCGCTGCTTGACCGGCCCCATCGACCCGACATGGAACTGGGTGAGCGGGGCGGTATACCAGACGTCCGTCGACTGGCCCGGTCCGAGATCGACAGTGAAGGACGCCTGGCCGTACTGCCGCATCCAGGTGATCTGGGCTTCGATGACGTTGCGCCCTGGATAGACGGGCAGGATGTTCAGTCCGTACTTGACCGGCACCCGGCCCCCGTTGATGGTCACCGCCGGCAACACCCAACTCGAGGTCCACTCGGAGCCCTGCAGATGGAACCGGAGGTGGGTGCCGCCGGTCTGGTGCAAGCCATAGGCCTGCCACGGCGCGAGCGGCATTCCGAAAGGGATCGTCATCGCCCCAGACTAGGTCGCGCGCCGGCCGGGCTCGATCCGGCGGCTAGGGTGTCCTCGTGCTCCGGACCTCCGCAGCGATCCTTGCCGGAAAAGCACTCCGGTATGCCGCGCGCCTGCGCGGCGGTGGCTCCGCGCTGCCCGGGCTGGTCGCCGAACGTGTCGACCCGAACCTGCTGGCCCGCACTCTCGCCAACGTCCCCGGCGGGATCGTCGTCGTCTCGGGCACCAACGGCAAGACGACGACGACGAAGATGCTCGCCGCCGTCATCGCGGCCCACGGCAAACGGGTCTTCACGAACCCGACCGGGAGCAACTTCACCCGAGGGGTGCTCTCGGCGATGCTCGGGCAGGTGACCACCCGCGGGCGGCTGGACGCCGACGTGGCGGTCCTCGAGCTCGACGAATGGCACGCCCTGCAGTTCGCCAAACTCGTCCCACCCACGCATGCCCTGCTGCTCAACGTGGCCCGCGACCAGCTCGACCGATTCGCCGAGATCGACACGACGGCCCGGCTGCTGGCCACCCTGGCCGGGCAGACCTCGCGGGTCGTCGTCCTCAACCGGGACGACTCCTTCGTCTTCCGGATCGCCGAGGGCCTGTCCGGCACCGAGATTCGCTACTTCGGCATCGACCCGGCGGTGGCCGACCGGGTGCCCGCGCTGCACGAGGCCGACGTCCGGTTCGAGGACGACACGACCCCGCCGGAGCCGACCACCCTGGACGGCTTGCTGCACCCGGTCGACGCCCGCGAGTTCGCGATCCGCTTCGGCTCCGATCCGGCCGGCGAGGTCGGCCCACTGACGTTGCGCCAGCGTGGGCTGGCCGCCATGGTCAACGCGACCGCCGCGACGACGATGGCCCGGGCGGTTCTCGGGACGGACTTCGACCCGGCCGTCGCGGCCCGCGCGCTGCGCGAGGTGACCGCGCCCTTCGGCAGGGGCGAGATCATCGACGTCGACGGTCACCCACTGGAACTCGTCCTCGTCAAGAACCCGGCTGGCTTCACCGTCGCCCTGAGCACCTACGGCAACGAACCCGTCCCCACGATGATCGCCATCAACGACGACTACGCCGACGGACAGGACGTCTCCTGGCTCTACGACGTCTCGTTCGCCTCGCTCAGCCCGCACGGGGTCGCCATGACCAGCGGCGTCCGCGCTTACGACATGGCGCTGCGGCTGGACTACGACGAGGTCCTCGTCGAGCAGGTCGAGCCGGAGCTGGCCGGAGCCCTTGAGGCATTCCTCGCGGCATACCGGGGCCGGCCGACCCGGATCTTCTGCACCTACACGGCGATGATGGCGCTACGGAAGCTGCTTGCCGCACGCTTCGGCCTGGCCGGCTTCGCGCAGGAGGGGGAGTGAGTATGCCGCCCACCACCCCGGCCGCGAGCAAGGGCCGGATCGTCCTGGTCCACCTCTACCCGCGCGAGATGTCGATCTACGGTGACCTCGGCAACACCCGCTGTCTGGCCGCGCGGATCCGTCGACACGGCTACGAGTGCGTCGTCCACGACCACCACCCGGGTATGCCGTTCCCGCAGGACGCCCACCTGCTCATGGGCGGCGGGGGGCAGGACTCCGGGCAGAGCCGGGTCGAGGCGGACCTGGCCGTCATCGGCGACCGGTTGCGCGGGTTGGCCGCCGACGGGACCCCGATGGTGATGATCTGCGGGATGTACCAGATGTTCGGGCACGCCTTCATCACGAGTGAGGGCGTCGAGCTGCCAGGCCTGGGCATCCTCGACGTGACGACCCGTGGACAGTCCACCCGGATGATCGGTGGCATCGTCCTGGACACTGCGTGGGGCGAGGTCGTCGGTTTCGAGAACCATTCCGGCGCAACGGTGCTCGGGCCGGGTCAGGCACCTTTCGGCACCGTCCGGGTGGGGCACGGGAACAACGGCAAGGACCGGACCGAGGGCGCACGCACGAACAACGTCATCGGGTCCTATCTGCACGGCCCGCTGCTGCCGGCCAACCCGGCCGTGGCCGACGCGCTCATCGCGGCGGCGGCCGAGCGTGCCACCGGGCGCCCGTTCGACCCCGAACCGCTCGACGACTCGCTCGCCGACGAGGCTCGCACCCGTCAGGTCGCCCGCCTGCTGGCTCGGGGCACCGGAAAGCTCAAGGACACAACGGTTCACTAGAGCCGGACGGGTCGGCGAACCGTTCCTGTCCGAGCAGCCGACGCAACACCGGTCCCGGCAGCCGAGTCGTCACCTCAAGATTGCGTGGCAGCCACGAGTCGGACGTCAACTGCGAGCGGTGGGCCCGCATCGCGGCCACCTTGGCGTCGACGTGGTCTCGGACATCGACGGTGACCGTCACCGGGGCGACCGGGGCCAGGCGCACCTGCCGGGGCTTCATGAGCCGGGCCACCCGAGGGTTGACCGCGGCCTCGACCAGCCGCGGGGTCCCGGCCAGCCGCGCAGCCAGCGCCCCCACCCGGTGCACCTGGACGTGGTCGGGATGCCCGTAGCCACCGTTGACGTCATAGCCGATGAGCAGGTCCGCCGACTCCTCAGCCAGCAGGTCGGCTAGCCGCTCGGCGGCCTCCTCGACCGAGGCGCGGACGAAGCGCACCTGACCCGGCGGGTCGGGGAACAGTTTCGGCCCCAGCCCGCTGTCGGCATACTCCCACTGCTCGACCCGGGCCACCCCGAGCAGCCGGGCGCTCTCGCGCAACTCCGCGGCGCGCACGGTGGCCAGGCCGTCGGCGGCGGCATACCGGCTGCTCGTCAGCCCGAGCGCGCCGTCGGTGGCGGTGACGAGCACGACCCGGTGCCCGGCCGCGGCCGCGCGCGCCAGGGTGCCGCCGGTGAGGATCGCCTCGTCGTCGGGGTGGGCGTGGAAGGCCACGAGGGTGAATGTCATGTCCGGCCCATTCTCGGGTACGTGACAGAGTGGGAGCGTGCGGATCGCCATGCTCTCCGACTGCTACCTCCCGCGCCTGGGCGGCATCGAGGTGCAGGTGGCCGACCTGTCCGCCCGGCTGGTGGCCCGCGGCCACGAGGTCGAGGTCTTCACGCTGACGCCCGGCGGCGTCGGCTACGGGCAGATCGAAACCGTCAACGGGATCCGAGTGCACCGCCTCGGAGTCAAGCTGCCGCGGCAACTGCTCATCAACCCACTGGCCACCCGTGGCCTGCGGGACCGGCTCTCCGGGTTCGACGTCGCGCACATCCACATGGGCGTGGTCAGCCCGTTCGCCTACGACGCAGCCACCCTCGTCATGAGGATGGGCCTCCCGGCCACGATGACCTGGCACTGCGTCCTGGACAAGGCCGAGGCCGCGGTTCGCGCCGCCGGGCTGGTGCGGCGTTGGGCGCAGGGCGGGATGGCGATGAACGCGGTCTCGGACGTGGCGGCCACCCCGCTGCGCCGGATCGTCGACGGCCCCCCGGTCCACGTGCTGCCCAACGGCATCGACATCGAGGCATGGCGCCCGGTCGGGGGACGCCCGCTGCTCGGCGACGGGATCGTGCGGTACGTCTCCGCGATGCGCCTCGAACCTCGCAAGCGACCGGTTCAACTCATCGAAGCGATGGCCAAGGTCCGCACCCAGGCTCCCCGGGCCGGGGTGCGCTTGGAGATCCTCGGCGAGGGTTCCGAACGGGCCAAGGTGGAGCGCGCCATCGACCGGCTCGGGGCCCGCGACTGGATCGACCTGCCCGGCCGGGTGCCTCGCGAGACGCTCAAGGAGCGGTATGCCGCGAGCGACGTCTTCGTCTCGCCGTCGGTCCTCGAGTCGTTCGGGATCGCGGCGCTGGAGGCCCGGGTCGCCGGCTTGCCCGTCGTCGGCCGAGTCGGGTCCGGGATCTCCGAATTCGTCACCGACGACGTCAACGGCTACCTCGCCGACGACGACGTCGAACTCGTGC
>CAZNLX010000099.1:0-6624 GCA_964573925.1 uncultured Intrasporangiaceae bacterium | reverse complement strand
GCTCGAGGGCCATGACCGCGACCGCGCCGGCGTCCTCGGCGATCTTGGCCTGCTCGGGGGTGACGACGTCCATGATGACGCCCCCCTTGAGCATCTCGGCCATCCCCCGCTTGACCCGAGTGGTTCCCGTGGTGGGTGCGGTGTCACTCATCGTCGCTGCGCCTGCTTCCTCGATCGGTATGCCGGGTGGTCGCCCGCCGCACGCACGTGGGTGCCCCCGGCTGGACCGCCCGAGGATACCGGCAAGCGCGCCTACCACGTGGTCGGTGTCCGCCGTCAGCCCTGACGCACCGTCACGTCCTGGGCCAGACGGCGCAATTCCGCGACGTGCCCCTGCAAGGCCGACCGGCCCTCTCGGGTGAGGCGGATCCAGGTCCGCGGCCGTCCCGTGGTGGCCTTCTGCTTGCTCGTCCTGACGTAGCCCGCCTCGTCCAGGGTCTTGAGGTGCTTGGACAGGACCGAGTCGGCCACCCCGAGCAGGTCGCGCAGCGTCGCGAACTCCAGCTCGTCAACGGCGGTGAGTGACCCGCAGATCTGCAGCCGCTTCGGCTCGAGCAGCAGGACGTCCAGGCACGGTCCGGCGCTCATCGGGCATCCCGTATCGAGGCGCGGACGACCGTGTCGTAGCGCGGCCCGACGACGATGAACGAGGCGGCGCACACGACCATGGCCACGATGACCGTCCATGCGGGCAGCGAGCCGGACCGGGCGGCGAAGGCCACCCCGAGACCGCCCACCAGCAGGAGGAACAGGCCCACGGCATAGGGTCGGCCCGCCTTTGACTGCCATCCATTGCTCCACAGCCCGGTGAGTCGGCGATAGGCGCTGACGAGGGCCGCCAGACCGGCGCAGTAGGCCACGAACAACACCGTGCCCAGTCCCGTGCCCAGGTAGGCAGAGAGGACGAGCGCGGCGACCAGGCAGCCGAGGGCGGGGTGATACCAGGCCGGAGTGACCAATCGCTCGGCCAAGAGCGCCCGATCCGCGGCCAGCCCGTCCAGCGCAGCACGGGCGTCCACAGAACTCACCGAACCCTCCGACGGGGGTTCGACCGACGGCACGTTCGCATTGTTTTCCATACCGGAAAGTTACCACAGAACTTTCCGCGACGGAAAGCCCTGTGGTCTACGAGTTGTGACCTCGGGCGTCCACCGGCCAGGCGCCCGAGCCATCGGCGAGCACGTAGGTGTCGGCGAGATTGACCGTATTGCACACGTGATTGGGCACGACGAGCACCCGGGAACCGAGCTCGGGCCGCGCTCCCGGCCCCCAATCGACCGTCGCATGATGCTCGGACAGGGCAACGATCCTCGCCTCCGGCGCCTCGGCGAGGCGCCCGAAGCCACTCGCCCACGGGGCCCGGTCGGCACCCAATGCCTTGCTACCGGCATCGAGGATGACCCGCCCGCCCGCGTGCGAGACGACGGTGGCGACCACTGTCACCGCCACCTCGTCGAGCCTGCAGGACCCCAACTCGACTTGTTGGGCGTCCCCGAACAGATAGACCCCCGGTCGCAATTCGGTCAGCCCCTCGCCGACGAACTCGGCCGAGGGGGTCGAACCGCCGCTACGCGCTGGCAGATCGATCCCGTATGCCGCGCACGCCTGCACGGCGTCGCCGAGCGCCGCGGCCTCGTCCGCCGCGGCGGACGCCCGGGCTTGCGGGCCGTAGGAGTGCCCGGGGAAGGTGAAGACGCCGCGCACCGCGAAGCCGGCGTCGGCGGCATACCGGGCGAGCGGGCCGGCCTCCCCCGGCGTCACCCCGCTGCGATGGTGACCCGAATCGATCTCGACGAGCACCTCCGGGCGGATCCCGTGCGCGGCCATCGCGTCCAGACTCCCCCGTGAGTCCACCCCGACCGCCACCCGTGCTCGGCCCATCACGCGCTGCAGCCGATCGGCCTTGGCCGCGTCGACCCACAGCGGGAAGGCGATGAACAGGTCCTGGCAACCCCCCTCGGCGAAGACCTCCGCCTCCCCGATAGTCGCCACGGTCAGCCCGACGGCTCCGGCCTCGAGCTGGCGCTGGGCCAGCCGGACGGACTTGTGGGTCTTGGCGTGCGGCCGTAGGTCGAGTCCGTGTCGACGGGCGTGTTCGGCCATCCGCTCGATCGCGGCACCGGCAAGGGCAAGGTCGAGTCGCAGATAGGGAGTGCTGGGACCGGTGGCGGTCATCGTCACCCGGTCAGTCCGTGCGGCAGGGCATCGACGAATTCGACGGTCCGCGGCATCTCGGTATGTCCGGCCAGCCGGAACCAGGAAACGATCCACTTGCGCCGAACCCGCCGGACGTCAGTCACGGCGTCGTTGTGGAAGCGGCGGGCCAGCTGCACCCTCAGGCCGGTGGCTCGCACTCGGGAGACGATGTCGTCACCGAAGCCCAGTTCCCCGGGCAGCGTCGCCAGGGCGTCGGCGCTGAGGACCAGCCCCAGGGCTTCGGACAGTCGCGACTCGACCGTCTCGCGCTCGTGGCTGAACCGCTGCCGGTCGGCGTCGGTGTCTTCCAACTCGCTCATCGACAGACTGTCCGAGGCGGCCGAGGCCAGCATGAGGGCGCTCGCCGCGTCCAAGGCCCCCGAGTTGGCCAACTCGAGGGTGGCCTCGGCCCGACGGACGAGTTGTGCGTCCAGCGCGGCCAGGGTGCCTTGGACGCGGGCGTGCAAGCGGTCCAGCCGGGCGGCGCTGTAGGACAGGTACCACCCGATGGCGACCAGGGCCAGTGCGACGAGCACCCACACGTTCGGTGCGTTCACGACGGCCCCCGTCCGGAGCGCCGGAGCCGGCCGAGAACCGTCTGCCCGGGAACGGCCCGGGCCGCCGCAGCACCCTCCAGCACGGTCTCGTAGACCAAGGTGATCTGATCGGTGACCACCGACCAGTCGAAGACCGCAGCGCGGCCCCGACCGGCGGCGGCATATTCTTCGCGGGCCTCTCGCTCCCGGACCAGGCGCAGCAGTTGACGAGCCAGGTCGTCGGGGTCCTCGTTGACGAAGGTGGCTCCGGCGGTCCCACCGTCCAGCACCCGGACGAAGGCCGGAATGTCGCTGGCCAGGACCGCGACCCCGGCGCTCATGGCCTCGATGAGGATGATCCCGAAGCTCTCGCCGCCGGTGTTCGGGGCGATGTAGACATCGACCGAGCGCAAGAGCGACGCCTTGTCGGCATCGTCGACGGCGCCGAGGAACTCGGTGGCCGCGGCTACCTCGGGGGTCATCGCGGACCGGACCTCGTCGGGGTCACCCGGGCCGGCCACGAGCAGCCGTAGGCCCGGCACCTGGGCCAACACCTGAGGGAGGGCAGCGGACAGGACCGGCATCCCCTTGCGAGGCTCACCCATCCGGCCGAGGAAGGCGATCGTCGGGCGGTCTGCCGTTCCTTGCCACTGCGGCCGGATCGGCGCGGACGCAAACCGGTCGACGTAGACACCGTTGGGGATGACGACGGCGTCACCGCCGAAGTGGGTCGTCACCGTCCGCCGGGCGTCCTCGGACACGGCGATCCGGCCGAGAATCTTCTCCAGGCTGGTCCGGAAGAACGGATAGCTCACTTGCATAGCCCGTGACCGCAAGTTGGACGTGTGAAAGGTCGCCACGATCGGGCAGTCGGCGGCCCACAGGGCCAGCGCGCCAATGCTCGGCGTGATCGGTTCGTGGATGTGGATGAGGTCGAAGCGACCCCGGTCCAACCAGGCGGTGACCTTGGCGTTGGTCATCAGCCCGAAGTTGAGCCGGGCCACCGACCCGTTGTAGCTGACCGGGACGGCCCGGCCCGCCGAGACGACGTAGTCGGGCAGGACGGTCCCCTCGTCGGCGGGGGCCAGGACCGAGACGGTGTGCCCCCGTTCCCGGAGGATTTCGGCCAAGTCCCGGACGTGGAACTGCACCCCTCCGGGGATGTCGAACGAGTAGGGGCAGACGATGCCGATCCGCATGACGCGTCACCGCCTCGATCGGTCGGGGTCGAGGTCGTCGACGAACACCCGCTGCATCATGTGCCAGTCGGCGGTGTGCGCCCGCAGCGGGCCTTCGAGGTATGCCGCGCACGCCTGAGTCATGAGACGAACCTTCTCCGGGTCGTCACCGGCAGCCGGCACCGGAATCTGGGGCGAGAAGGTGACGACGGTCTCGCGGCCGCCGGCCCCCCGCCCGGGCGCGGCCGGGGCGAAGTGAATCGAGGCGGCATACAGGGGAGCTCCGGTGACGAGGGCGAGGGTCGCCGGACCTTTCGCCATCCGAGCCCGATGACCGAAGAAGTCGACCTCGACGCCGTTGCTCGTGAGGTCGCGGTCGGCGACGAGCGCGACGAAGTCTCCCCGGACCACCGCCTCGCGCAGGCCGGTGAAGGGGTTGGGTCCACCGGTGAGCGGCAGGATCGTCATCCCGAGCGAGCGACGGAAGTCGAAGAACTCCCGGAAGACCTCCTCGGGCTCCAGGCGCTCGGCGACCGTCGTCACCGGGGCGAGGTGCTGGGTCGACCAGGCGCCGGCGATATCCCAGTTGCCCATGTGCGCCAGGAAGATCACCGCCGAGCGACCCGCGGCCAGGCTCTCGCGAACCGGCCCGTCATTGACCGTGCGACACATCCGGGCGAGGTCGTCGGAGGTCCGGTCAGGCAACCGGAACGCCTCGCAGAAGTAGCGCGTGTAGGACCGCATCCCGTCGCGGACGAGGGCGTCCAGCCCCGCGTCGTCCAGTTCGGGGCGGACCTTCGCGTAGTTGGCCCGCATCCGGGCCAGACCTTTGCCGCCTCGGCGCACCATGACGTCGGCAACCCGGTCGAAGGTCGCGTATGCCGCCCGCTCCGGCATCCGTCGGACGGCGGCCCACCCGGCGCGGTAGCCCAACACGGTCCCGCGCGCGCGAGCCGTCGACAGCAGGGAGTCGACGCCGCCCATCAGGACCCCGATGCCCCGGCCGGATCGCTCGGCGCGACCGCCGCCATCGCCTGTCGATGCACGGTGGCCATCCGCTGCACGACGGTGACGAAGCTGGCCACCGCGAGCAGGACGAGAACGACGGTGAGCACCCACAACGGCAGACCGAGGCCGACCAGCCCGGTGGCGAGCAGGACGGCGAAGAGCCGATCGGCGCGCTCGGCGATACCGACATTGCAGGTCATCCCCAGGCCTTCGGCCCGGGCCTTGGCATAGGAGACGACCATGCCGAGGATGAGGCAGGCCAGCGCGAGGCCGGCCATGAGCCAGTTGGCACCCGAGCCGGCGAACCACAGGACCAGGCCACCGAAGATCGCCGCATCACCGACCCGGTCCAACGTCGAGTCGAGAAAGGCGCCCCAGACGCCTTGACGACCGGACAGCCGGGCCATCACCCCGTCGACGTTGTCACTGAAGATGAACAGGGTGATGAGCAGGGTCCCGACGAGGAACTCGCCCCGCGGATAGAAGCCCAGGGCCGCCGCACAGACGGCGAGCGTGCCGACGATGGTGACGACGTCCGGGGTCAACCCGATGGCCAGGAACGCCTTGGCGATCGGCGTCATGACCTTGGTCCAGGACGCGCGCAGGAGTCGGTTCAGCATGAGGGCCTCGGGGTCGGCATGGTGCGCACCAGCCTAGGGGCATGCCGCGCACCTGGGGCACTGCGCCGCGCGGCACAGCAGGCTCGTCCGGGGCGCGGCTTGGCGGCCTGCCGGATGGCGGTCAGCGCGGCCAGACCTCGGCCAGTCGCGCGCGGACGTCCTCGAGCAGCAGCGGTAGCGCCTTGGTCTGGCCGATGATCGGCAGGAAGTTGGAGTCCCCGCCCCATCGCGGCACGACGTGCTGGTGCAAGTGGGCGGCGACCCCGGCTCCGGCGACCTGTCCCTGGTTCATCCCGATGTTGAAGCCCATCGGTGTCGAGGTGGCGGTGAGTGCACCCAGGGCGATCTTCGTCAGGGCGGTGAACTCGGCGGTCTCCTCGTCGGTGAGGTCGACGTAGAGCGGGACGTGCCGATAGGGACAGATGAGCAGGTGCCCCGGGTTGTAGGGGAAGAGGTTCATGACGACGAAGCAGAGCTCGCCCCGCGCGACGATGAGCCCCTCGGCGTCCTCGCGGGTCGGTGCGACGCAGAACGGGCACCCCTCCCCCGCTTCGGCCGTCGGCTTGGCCCCGTTGATGTAGGCCATCCGGTGCGGCGTCCACAGCCGTTCGAAACCGTCCTCGACGCGCGCAAAATCCGTGGCGGGCTCCACGCCGGGCGGCGCCTCACGGTCCTCGGACGTCACGTCGTCGAGTCTAGAGGCGGGTCACACCTGGGCGCGGGTGCGGATCGCCTCGAGGATCTCCGCGGTCGCCTGGGCCAGGGGTATGCCGTTGCGCTGGCTCCCGTCGCGCATCCGGAAGGACACCGCCCCGGCAGAGCGGTCCTCCTCCCCCGCGATGAGGACGAAGGGCACCTTGGCCTTACTCGCGTTGCGGATCTTCTTGGGGAATCGGTCGTCGCTCTCGTCGAGTTCGACGCGCACACCCGCGGACGCCAGGCCGTCGAGGACCTCGCGCAGGTAGGCGGCATACTCCTCGGCGACCGGCACCCCGAGAACCTGGACGGGCGAGAGCCAGGGCGGGAAGGCGCCGGCGTAGTGCTCGGTGAGCACCCCGATGAATCGCTCGATCGAGCCGAACTTCG
>CAZNLX010000098.1:0-6670 GCA_964573925.1 uncultured Intrasporangiaceae bacterium | reverse complement strand
CCTCCGTGGGTGGCCCAACGGGTGTGCCCGATCGCCGTGGCGGTCTCCGGCAGCGGGCGCGCGGCGATCTCGTCACGCAGGTTGACCAGCTTGCCGGAACGCTTACGGAAGGCAACGTGGTCACCCTCGACGACGGCGACGCCGGCCGAGTCGTAGCCCCGGTATTCCAGCCGGGCCAGGCCCTCCATGACAACGTCCAGTGCCGTCCCGTCCGCGGCCGGACCCACGTAGCCCACGATTCCACACATGGGGGTCAGCCTAGTTGCCGTGGCGACCGGCCCTTGCCCGACGCGGGGACCGGGAGGCAGCCCCAGCATGCCGCCCCGCAGGACCCCCTCGGCCACGGCGGCGGTCAGGCCTCCCCGCGGGCCGGAGCGGGCGGCATACGCAAGAATGAGCCGCGTGACGCAGCGGCGCGAGGCCCACGGGAGCTTCCCCACCCCGTTCGTGGAGTTGGACCGTTCGGCCTGGTCGAGGCTGGCCAAGAACCACCCGATGGAGATCACCGCCGACGACCTCAGCCGGCTGCGCGGTCTGGACCACCCGCTGGACCTCGCCGAGGTCCAGGAGGTCTATCTGCCGTTGTCCCGGCTGCTGACCTTCTACTGCGAGGCGGTCGAGCAACTGCACGGGGTGACCAGCGACTTCCTCATGGAGCGCCGGGAGCGCACCCCGTTCATCATCGGGGTGGCCGGATCGGTGGCGGTCGGCAAGTCGACCACCTCCCGCATCCTGCGCGAACTGCTCTCCCGCTGGCCGTCCACGCCCAACGTCGAGCTCATCACCACCGACGGCTTCCTGCTGCCCAACGCCGAGCTGCGCCGCCGCGGCCTCATGCACCGCAAGGGTTTCCCGGAGTCCTACGACCGGCGTGCCCTGCTGCGCTTCCTCGCCGAGGTCAAGGGCGGCCGACCCGAGGTGTCCGCGCCGGTCTACTCGCACCTGTCCTACGACATCGTCCCTGGGGAGCGGGTCCTCGTGCGTCAGCCGGACGTGCTCATCGTCGAGGGCCTCAACGTGCTGGGCGCCCCGCCGGTCCGCCCGATGGGCGGCACCGGGCTTGCAGTGAGCGACTTCTTCGACTTCTCGGTCTACGTCGACGCCCGGGTGTCACACATCGAGCGCTGGTACGTCGACCGCTTCCTCAAGCTGCGCGCCACGGCCTTCGCGAATCCGGACTCCTACTTCCACCGGTATGCCGCGCTGTCCGACGACGAGGCCGTCGCCACCGCACTGACCATCTGGGAGACGATCAACGGTCCCAACCTCGTGGAGAACATCCTGCCGACCCGGCAACGGGCCACCCTGGTCATCGTCAAGGGTGAGGATCACTCGGTCCAGAAGGTCCGGCTGCGCAAGCTCTGACCCCTGGCGATCGGCCCGATCAGTACCAGTTGCTGCGCACCGAGTGCGCCCAGGCGCCGCATGGCGTCCCGTAGCGGTTGGCGATGTAGCCCAGCCCCCACTTGATCTGGGTCGCCGGGTTGGTCCGCCAGTCGGCACCGGCGGTCGCCATCTTCGAGCCTGGCAAGGACTGCGGTATGCCGTAGGCACCGGAGGACCGGTTCGTCGCGTTCCAGCGCCAGTTGCTCTCCTTGGTCCACAGCTTGACCAGGCAGGTGAACTGAGCATCACCCCAGCCGCGCTCGGCGACCATGAGGGCGGCAACTGCCTTCGGGTCCTTCTGTGCATTGGCGAGGATGTTCGCCCGCTGCGCGTCCCGGGCGGCGCGCTCGGCGGCAGCCTGACGTTCGGCTTCGGCTGCGGCCGCGGCCTGCGTGTCCGCGGCCGCCTTCGCCTCGGCCGCTGCGGCATTGCCGGCGGCGACGGTCGCGCCACGGGCGACGAGGTCCCGGCTGGCCGCGGAAAGCTCGTGGTCGGCTGCCGCAGCGTCGAACGCGGTGACCTTCGCCGGCGCCATGGAGATCAGCCGGCCAAGCGCGGTGGGCTGGGCCATTGTGACCGACGCGGCGTCCACGGTGTCGGGCCCGGCCGGTGCCGCGGGACCGGCTGCAGTGAGGTAGCCACCGACGGTGGCCGAGGCCAGGGCAACGGTCGCACCGGCGTGCAACAACGGCCGGAAGACGACGCCCGAACGCCGACCGGACGCCGACGGCCGGCTCTGAGCGGCTTCGGCCCGGCGGTGCCGACCGACGTAGTGCTCCGCCACAGGGATCCCTCTCGAGATGAGTCACCGTCGACGATGACGATTGATTCCGCGTTGTCCCACTCGTTCCCCAAACCTCGGCGGGGCTCGTCGCCACTGAATCCGTGCCGCGTTACCAAGTCGAGATGTTCGGACCAGGGTGCCATGGATCGTCCACCGTGGCAAACCGTAGAACCGTTCGGGCTGCCCGCCGGGTCAGAGTTCCAGACCCTCCAACAGGTCGGTAACGAGGGCGGCGATGGGGCTCCGCTCGCTGCGGGTCAGGGTGACGTGGGCGAAGAGCGGGTGACCCTTGAGGGTCTCGATGACCGCGGCGACCCCGTCGTGTCGGCCCACCCGTAGGTTGTCGCGTTGGGCGACGTCGTGGGTGAGCACCACCCGGGAGTTCTGGCCCACCCGGGACAGCACGGTGAGCAGGACGTTGCGTTCCAGCGATTGGGCCTCGTCGACGATGACGAAGGAGTCGTGCAGCGAGCGTCCTCGGATGTGGGTGAGTGGGAGCACTTCGAGCATGCCCCGATCGAGGATTTCCTCGACCACCTCGGTGGACAGCAGCGCGCCCAGGGTGTCGAAGACCGCCTGGCCCCAGGGCCCCATCTTCTCGGCCTCGGTGCCCGGCAGGAAGCCGAGGTCCTGACCGCCGACGGCATACACGGGCCGGAAGACGACCACCTTGCGGTGCTGACGGCGCTCGAGAACCGCTTCGAGCCCGGCGCAGAGCGCCAGTGCCGATTTGCCGGTGCCCGCCCGCCCGCCGAGGGAGACGATCCCCACGTCGGGGTCCAGGAGCAGGTCGAGGGCGATCCGCTGCTCGGCCGAGCGCCCGTGCAGGCCGAAGGCGTCGCGATCGCCCCGGACCAACCGGACCTGCTTGTCCGGGGTGACCCGGCCCAGCGCGCTGCCCCGAGGCGAGTGCACGACCAGCCCGGTGTGACACGGCAGTTCCGCGGCAGCGGCGTGGTCGATCCGACCGTGGTCGTAGAGCTCGTCCAACTCCGCCGCGGTCAAATCGAGGTCGGCCATGCCGGTCCACCCCGAGTCCACCGCCCACTCGGCCCGGTATTCCTGAGCGTCCAGGCCCACCGCCGACGCCTTGACCCGCAGGGGCAGGTCCTTGCTGACGACCGTGACGTCGTGGCCCTCCGTGGCGAGGTTCTTGGCGACGGCGAGGATCCGGGTGTCGTTGTCACCCAGCCGCAGTCCGGCGGGCAGCACCTCGGGGTTGGCGTGGTTGAGCTCCACCCGGACGGTGCCGCCGTCCTGGCCGATCGGCAGCGCGCGATCCAGATGCCCGTGGGCCACCCGCAGGTCGTCGAGCAGCCGCAGCGCGGTGCGCGCGAAGTAGCCCAGCTCGGGGTGGTGGCGCTTGCCCTCCAACTCGGTGACGACGACCACGGGGAGGACGACATCATGTTCGGCGAACCGCCAGATCGCCCGCGGATCGCTGAGCAGGACCGAGGTGTCCACGACATAGGTCTTGCGACCGGTCGACTGGGGGGACTTCTGAGAAGCAGCCACGCAACCCCTCCTGGTGATCCGCAGGTGCTTCGACGGTAGGGGCCGTGGGCCGCCCCACCCGGGATTGCCACCCCGAACACCGGCGCGTCGCGCGGCTCGGGCGAGCACACGGCATACCGGGAGTGGGTATGCCGCGCCAGGCACGACGGGTGCAACCGCTTCTGCGTGGCGTAGGGTGAGCCCGTCCAGCGGCCGGCGAGTTCACGCCCTGTTCGCCATCCGGCCACCATCACAACGGGGGTGCGCTATGTCCGAGGCAGACCACGAGGCCACGCCAGGCCGCGCCGCGCCGTCCGACGAGGACCGGGACCGGCGAGACCGCGAGGCCGCGAGGCAGGCCGCGCGGCACCTGCGCCGCCTCAAGAAGCGCGAGATGGCTGCCGCCGAGGACCCCGCCAGCGGCGTCGACCTGGACCCTGCCCTGGCCCGCCGCGCGGCCCTGGACTACCGGACGACGACCTCGGGCCCGAGCCTGCTCACCAAGGCCCTCCAGGCCGGCACGCCGGGGCTGCGGACCCTGCAGCACTACCGTCGGTCCTGGCTGAAGTCGGACGTCTTCGCCGGCATCGCCGTCGTCGCCTACATGATCCCCCAGTGCATGGCGTACTCGGCCATCGTCGGAGTGCCCCCGCAGATCGGCCTGTCGACCGCGCTCGGGGCGCTCGTCGTGTATGCCGTCATGGGCCAGTCCCGGATGCTCTCGGTGGGCCCGGAGTCGACCGTCGCCCTCATCGCCGGGGTGGCCATCGCCCCCTTCGCCGAGGGCGATGCCGTCAAGGCGACCGCCCTCGGGGCGGCCCTGTCCCTCATCGTCGCCTTCTGGTGCTTCGTCGCCCGGATGCTGCGTCTGGGCATCGTCGCCGAGTTGCTCTCCCAACCGCTGCTCGTCGGCTATCTCCTCGGTGCCGCCGTGCTCATGGTCGTGGGTCAGTTGGGCAAGATGACCGGGACCAAGGTGCACGGCGAGAGCATCGTCGAGCAGTTCCAGTCGTTCCTCTCGGTGGTCGCCAACACCCACTGGCTCACCCTGTGGGTGGGCCTGGGCACGTTCGCCTTCCTCATGATCATCCACTGGGTCCGGCACCGCTGGCCGGCGACCCTCATCGCCGTCATCGCCGCGACGATCGTCTGCACGGTCCTCCAACTGAAGAACCAGGGCGTCGCGGTCCTCGGGACGGTCCCCACCGGCCTGCCCATGCCGACCTTCCCGGCGATGTCGTGGTCGGAGATCGAGTCCTTGCTGCCCGCCGGCGTCGGCGTCGCGATCGTCGCCTACGGCGACAACACCCTCGTTGCGCGTGGCTTCCCCGCACCGATCGAGCCCGACGAGGACCGCAGCGTCAACCAACTCGACCCGCAGCAGGAACTTATCGCCCTGGGCGGTTGCCACGTGGCGGTCGGCCTCATCGGCGGATTCCCCGTGTCGTCGTCCGGCTCCCGGACCGCGCTGGCGGTCGCGGCCGGGGCGCGCACCCAGATGTACTCCCTCGTCGCGGCGGCGATGCTCGTCATCGTCCTCTTCGTCGCCGGACCCCTCATCGCCAATCTCCCGCAGGCGGCGCTCGCGGCCGTCGTCTTCTATGCCGCGACGAAACTCGTCAACATCGCCGAGCTCAAGCGGCTGGCCCGGTTCCGCAAGCGCGAGCTGCTCCTGGCGCTGTCGGCCACGATCGGCACGGTTCTCTTCGGTGTCGTCACCGGCATCGGCATCGCGATCGCCCTGAGCGTCCTCGAGATGACCCAGCGTCTGGCTCGCCCCCACGACGGTGTGCTCGGTCGCGTGCCGGGGCTGCCGGGCATGCACGATGTCAAGGACTATCCCACGGCCCAGACCATCCCCGGGCTCATCGTCTACCGCTACGACGCGCCGTTGTTCTTCGCGAACGTGGGCGACCTGCGCCGTCGCGCGGTCATGGTCGTCGACCAGGAGAACGCCGCCTATCCCCGCAGCCCTGCCCGCTGGTTCGTCCTCAACGTCGAGGCCAACGTCGAGGTCGACCTCACCGCGGCCGACGGTCTGGCCGAACTGCAGAAGGACCTCGCCGAGCGTGGCGTCCGCCTGGGCCTGGCCCGGGTCAAGCAGGACCTCCTGCTACCGCTGCAGCGGTGCGGGCTCGTGGAGCACATCGGCACTGACATGCTCTTCCCCACCCTGCCCGTGGCCGAGCAGGCCTATCTGGCCTGGGCCACCCGCAACCCCTACATCCCGCCGGAGCCGTTGGAGACCGAGCCTGCCGAGGACGACGACCTGCCGGTCTGGAATGTCTACCGGTTCACCGAGGAGGCTCCGGCCGAGCCGGCCGGACCCGGGCTCGTCGCGAACCTCACCCATGCCGCCCTGAGCAAGGCGCATCAGGCCGCGGCCGCGGTCACCTCGGCGATCACGTCCGCCGGCGGTGGCGAAGGGCCGACCGAGTCGGGCGAGCCGGATCAGCCCGATGCCGCCGGCCTCGACGAGGCGACCGCCGCCGCGGCGCCAGCTGACCATGCCGACGCCGCGGCCGCGGCCCCGCACGGTGTCGGGGACCGCGCACCCAAGCCCAAGAAGGCCAAAGCGGCCAAGGCCAAGAAGGCCAAGGCCACGCAGCCCGTGGCCACCGAGGACGCGGCGCCGGGCCCCGCCGACGAATCGGTAACCACCGACGCCGCCGACCACTCAGCGGTTGGCGCCGACACCGCCGACACCGCCGACACCGCCGACGCTGCCAACACTGCCGACACCGCCGACCTGGCTGACCCGGCTGACCCGGCTGACCCGGATGCGCTCGAAGGATCCGCAGGCGACGCCGCGAGCCGGGCGCGGGAGGGCGGCATACCCACCGAGTGAGTCCTGGCGCGCCTGAGGTGCCGTGCCGGGCTAGCGGCCGAAGCGACGCTCGCGCGAGGCATAGGAGCGCAGGGCGCGCAGGAAGTCGACCCGGCGGAAGTCCGGCCAGTAGGCCTCGCAGAAGTAGAACTCGCTCTTGGCGCTCTGCCACAGCAGGA
>CAZNLX010000097.1:0-6760 GCA_964573925.1 uncultured Intrasporangiaceae bacterium | reverse complement strand
CACCGCCCCGAGGGCAAACTCGAACCCCCGCGGCCGCCAGTCCCGGTCTCGCGACCCACCCAGGAGACCTCGGATCGGAGTCAAAGCCACGTCAGGGGTGGGTTTGGCTCCGATCAGACGGGCCTCAGCCCAGCCCTGCCGCCAGCCTCCGCCCTCCCGTGCGCCGCCTGCCCTGCCGCCGCCCTCGGCCCTGCCGCGTGACTCGCGCCTCGGGGCGCACGCAGGCTGACCCAGATACCATGGCAAGACCGCCGACACACGGCCGACAACACGGAAGGAGGCCGGCATGGGCTTGTTCGACAAGGTCGAGAAGGGCCTCGAACGCACCGTCAACCGGGCCTTCGCCAAGGCCTTCCGATCCGAGGTCCAACCCATCGAGATCGCGGGCGCCATCCGCAACGCCATGGACGACCGGGCCAGTGTGCTCGGACCGGGCCGCACGATGGTCCCCAACCGCTACACGATCGAGCTCTCGACGACCGATTTCGGCCGGCTCGACGAGTTCGCCGACTCGATCACCGAGGACCTCGTCGCGGCTGCCGCCGAGCACGCCGAGACCCAGCGCTACCTGCCGGGCGGCCCCATCGAGGTCATCCTCCTGGAGGGCTCCGACCTGGACACCGGGGTGTTCCGGGTCCGTCCCGAGACCTCGCGCCGCGCTCCATCCGCCGGTATGCCGCCCGCCGCCCGCCCCGTCGCGCCGCCCGCTGCGCCGCCCGCCCCGGCAGCCGCCCCGGCAGCCGCGGACCCCGGCATCGACCTGCTCCCGGACCGCGCCCCGGCCCCCCCGCCACCGCAGCCGGCCGCCCCGCCGTTGGGCGCGCCCGTGCCGGGTGCACCCCCGCCGGGCGGACCGGTGGCCGCTGCCCCGGTCGCCGGTGCCCCGGTGGCCCCACCTGTCATGGCTCCGCCTGTGGTGGCCCCGGTCGCACCGCCGCCGCCACCCGCGATGCCCGCGCCGACCCCTCAGATGGTCGCCCCGCCGCCACCGGGCAAGCTCCCGCGGATCAACCCCGCCGAGCGTCCTTGGCTGGACATCGACGGCGAGCGTTACCCCCTGCTCGGCTCGCTCACCGTCATCGGTCGCGATGCTACCGCCGACATCATCCTCGACGACCCGGGAATCTCTCGGCGGCACAGCGAGATTCGGGTGACCCATGACGGCCCGCACCTCGTCTCGAGCATCCGTGACCTCGCCTCGACGAACGGCACCTTCCTCAACGGGGAGCGGATCGCCGTCGCCAGCAGCCGGCTCGCCGACGGCGACCACATCACCATCGGGCGCACCGCGATCGTCTTCCGCGCCGGGAAGAGGTGACCCGCCGGTGAGCGAACTCACCCTCACCGTCATGCGGCTGGGCCTGCTCGTCATGCTGTGGGTGTTCGTCTTCGCCGTCGTCGGCGTGCTCCGCTCCGACCTCTTCGGCACCCGCGTGTCGCGGCGCACCGCCCGCCGCGGTGCCGCCGTCCCGACTCCCCGACCCGCCGCGCGTCCGGTCGCCGGGGCCGCCACCGCCGCCGGGTATGCCGCCCGCCCCGGCGCCGTGGGCGCCCCACCCGCACCGTTCGGGCCGGGTGGGGGAGGCGCGGCGCGCGGCATACCGTCGAGTGTTGCGGTGACCGAGGGACGCCTCGCCGGGACCGTCATCCCCCTCACCCCCGCCGGCATCCTCGTCGGCCGAAACCCGGAGTGCTCGCTCGTCCTCGATGACGACTACGCCTCCGGGCGGCACCTGCGGCTGTTCCTGCGTGACGGCCGGTGGTGGGCCGAAGACCTCGGCTCGACGAACGGAACCTTCCTGGACGGGGCCAAGCTGACCACCGCCCAACCGGTCGGCGTCGGCAGCGTCGTCCGGATCGGCCGCACCGCACTGGAGTTGCACGGCTGATGACCACCGCCCTGCGCTACGCCGCCCGCACCCACCTCGGCCTCGGACCCAAGAGTCGCAACGAGGACTCCGGGTATGCCGGTCCGCACCTGCTCGTCCTGGCCGACGGGATGGGCGGGCACGCCGCCGGGGACGTGGCCAGCTCGATGATCGTCGGCGCCCTCGCCCCGCTCGACGAGGAGATCGTCTCGGGGGAGCAGGCGCTGCGCGTCCTGGAGGGCGAACTGCGCGAGGCCAATGTCCAACTGCGCGAGGCGATGCTCGAGGATCGCACCCTGGCCGGGATGGGGGCGACGACGATCGCCATGCTGCGTTCCGGGAACAAGCTGGCCATGGCACACATCGGCGACTCCCGGGCCTATCTGCTGCGCGACGGCGTCTTCAGCCAGATCACCAAGGACCATTCCTTCGTCCAGCAACTGCTCGACGAGAACCGGATCACCGAGCAGGAGGCGCAGCACCATCCGCAGCGCTCGCTCGTCACGCGGGTGATGACCGGCAATGCGGACGACACCCCTGACCTGTCGATCCGGGAACTGATCGTCGGGGATCGCTATCTGTTGTGCTCCGACGGGCTGACCGACTTCGTCAGCCCGGACATCGTTGCCGAGATCGTCCTCGGCGCCGAGACGGCCGAGGAGGCCGCGGAGCGCTGCGTGGAGCTGGCCCTCAAGGCCAGCACCCGCGACAACGTCACCGTGGTTGTGGCCGACGTCGTCGACAGCGACGCCGAGGACGACCTGCCCAGCACCCCCGAGGTCGTCGGTGCCGCCGCGGTCCGCGGCCGGCCCCGGCGCAAGACCCGTGCCATCCCGGTGAGCCCGGCCGAGAAGGCCGCCGAACTCACCCGCGAAGCCGTCGGCGAGACGGCCGTCGAGCCGGAGGACGAGCCGCTCAACCTCGCCGAGGAGACCGCCTCACCGCGGGTGCTCTGGGTGCGCCGCGGTGCGCTCGGGCTCGCCGCCGCCGTGCTCGTCGTCGGAGCCGGGTATGCCGGCTACGACTGGACCCAGCGCCAGTTCTACCTCGGCGCCCAAGACGGTTACGTGACCCTCTACCGAGGGGTCAACCAGAACCTCGGTCCGGTGCACCTGTCCAGCTTCCTGGAGCGCACCGACATCCTCGTGTCGGATCTGCCGGCCAACTATCAGGACAGCGTTCAGGGCACCATCGCGCTGGCCAGCCGTCCGGAGGCCGACGCCCGAATCGTCGACCTGCGCCAGGTCGCGGCCGACTGCCGGACTCGCAACGCCTCCGGAACCGCTTGCGGGACAACCTTTCCCGTGGCCACCCCCGGCTCCACGCTGCCGACCGCTCCCACCGGGACCGCGACCGCGACCCCGCCGCCGGCCGGGTCGATCACCGCAACGGTCGCCTCGACGACCGGGAGTTTCGTCACGACCGTGCCCAGAGTCGCCCAGACCCGGCCCGGTGCGACGTGACGACGACCGTCGAGACCATCCCGACCCGGTCACGGCGCAACACCGAACTGTTGTTGCTCCTGTTCGCCGTGGGCATCGTCCTGTTCGCCTGGGTCGACACCGAGATTGCCAATCGCGGCGCCGTGCCGGCGGGTCTGGTGACCATCGGCGGTGGGCTGCTGGCCCTGGTCGTCCTGTTCAACCTCCTGCTGCGCTGGCGGGCATCGTTCGCCGATCCGTTGCTCCTGCCGATCGCCACCCTGCTCAACGGCCTGGGCCTGGTGATGATCCACCGGCTCGACCTCGCGGCCGGTGACTACGGCTTCGACGGCGACGCCTTCCGTCAACTCATCTGGACCGGGGTTTCGATCGTCATCGCCGGAGCCGTGCTGTGGTTCCTGCGCGACCACCGCACCCTGCGCCGCTACACCTACACGGCGATGGCCGTCGGTGTGCTCCTGCTCGTCCTGCCGCTGGTGCCCGGGTTGGGGTCCGAGCAATATGGCTCGCGGATCTGGATCCGGGTCGGGCCGTTCTCCTTCCAACCCGGCGAGATCGCCAAGATCGCCCTGGCCGTCTTCTTCGCCGGCTACCTCGTCCAGGCCCGCGACGTCCTCTCGCTCGCCGGGCGCAAGGTGCTCGGCTTCACCTTCCCCCGCGGTCGCGACCTCGGCC
Source organism: uncultured Intrasporangiaceae bacterium (assembly GCA_964573925.1). Classification (GTDB taxonomy): domain Bacteria; phylum Actinomycetota; class Actinomycetes; order Actinomycetales; family Dermatophilaceae; genus Phosphoribacter. The sequence goes on along the minus strand of CAZNLX010000097.1, from coordinate 2,775 downwards.
CCATCATGGTCGCCTGGCTGGTCAGCGTCGCCGTCCTGGTCTTCGAGAAGGACCTCGGCTCCTCTCTGCTGTTCTTCGGACTGTTCGTCGCCATGCTCTACGTCGCCACCGAGCGGGTCTCCTGGATCGCCATTGGTCTGAGCCTGTTCGCGGCCGGCGCCTACGCGGCATACCTGCTCTTCCCGCACCTGCAACGACGGGTGCTGCTGTGGCTGGACCCGTTCTCCGACCGGGCCCTCGAGCAGAGCGACCAACTGGCCAAGGGCCTCATGGGGATGGCCGCCGGTGGCCTTTTCGGCACGGGGCTGGGCAAGGGCCGTCCGTGGCTGGTCGCCTTCGCGCAGAGCGACTTCATCGTCCCCAGCCTCGCCGAGGAACTCGGGCTGGCCGGCTTGTTCGCGATCCTGCTGCTCTACGGCCTGTTCGTCCAACGCGGCCTGCGCACGGCCCTGGGGGTGCGCGACGGCTTCGGCAAGCTGCTGGCCCTCGGGCTGGCCTTCTCGGTGGCCCTGCAGGTCTTCGTCGTCATCGGCGGAGTCACCCGGGTGATCCCGCTCACCGGCCTGACCACTCCGTTCATGTCCCTGGGCGGCTCGGCCCTGCTGGCCAACTGGTCGATCACCGCCCTGCTGCTGCGGATCTCCGACCAGGCCCGCCGACCGGTCCCCGAGGGCGACGGCCTGCACGCGATCCCGCGTCGCCGCCAGTCCGTCCCGGCCGCGGAGCCCACGGTCGCTCCCGCAGGCGAGGCGGTGCAGACGCCGTGAACACCCCCATCCTGCGGATGTCCCGCCTGGTCGGGGCCCTCTTTGCGATCCTGCTCATTTCGGCGACCCTGATCCAGTTCGTCCAGGCCCCGACCCTGCGCGCCCGATCGGACAACCGGCGCACCCTGCTGGACAACTACTCCCGGGCCCGCGGCGCGATTCTCGTCGGCGAGACGGCCATCGCCAGCTCCACACCTTCGGAGGGCGAGCTGGCCTACCTGCGCAGCTACCCCCAGGGTCAGCTCTACTCACACGTCACCGGCTACTACTCCTACGTCTACGGCGCCGGTGGTGGCCTCGAGGGCAGCTCCGACGGGCTCCTGTCCGGCTCGTCCGACGCGCTGTTCTACAAGCGGATCTCCGACCTGCTCACCGGCAAGCAGGCCACCGGGGCCAGCCTGGCGCTCACCCTCAACCCCAAGGCCCAAGCCGCCGCGAGCAAGGCCCTGGGCAACCAGCGCGGCGCGGTGGTCGCTCTGGACCCACGCACCGGCGCGATCCTCGCCTTGGTCAGCCACCCGGAATACGACCCGAACAGCCTGTCCACCCACGACGCCGGCGCCTCGACGCTGTCCTGGAAGGCGATGCTCGAGGACCCGACCCGGCCCCTGGTCAACCGGGCCATCAGCGGCAACCTCTACCCGCCGGGCTCGGTCTTCAAGCTCGTCACCGCTGCGGCCGCGCTGTCCAACGGCACCGTCACCGAGGCCACCCAGATCCCCGGACCCGCCGTCATGGATCTCCCGCAAACCACCGTCGGGCTGCCCAACCACGACCGCAGGTCCTGTGGACCCGGCGACCTCACCACCCTCCAACACGCTCTCGAGGTCTCCTGCAACACCGCCTTCGGCTGGCTCGGGATGAAGATGGGCGACGCCGCGCTGCGTGACCAGGCGGCCAAGTTCGGCTTCGGCGAGAGCCTGCGGATCCCCATGCGGGTCACTCCGAGCGTCTTCCCCGCCGCGCTCAACGCCCCGCAGACCGCGCAGTCGGCGATCGGCCAATACGACGTGCGGGTCACCCCGCTGCAGGTGGCGATGATCGTGGCTGCCATCGCCAACCGAGGGGTCGTCATGCGCCCCTACCTCATCAAGCAGGTGGTCGGGGCCAAGCTGGAGATCCTCGACACCCCCGCCCCCGAGCAGCTCTCCCAGGCGATCTCGCCCGAGGTCGCCGAGGCCCTCTCCCGGATGATGGTGGCCACCGTCGACCAGGGCACCGGAAAGCCCGCCCGCATCTCCGGGGTCGCCGTCGCCGGCAAGACCGGCACCGCCCAGCAGGGCAACGGGCTGCCTCCGCACGCCTGGTTCGCCTCGTTCGCCCCCGCCGACAACCCGCAGGTCGCCGTGGCCGCGGTCGTCGAAGACGGCGGCAACGCCGGCGACGAGGCAGCCGGTGGACGGCTGGCCGGACCGATCGCCAAGGCCGTCATGGAGGCGGTGATTTCCCGATGATCCTCGGACCCGGAGCAGTGCTCGGCGGTCGCTACACGCTCACCGAACGGATCGCCGCCGGGGGGATGGGCGACGTCTGGGCGGCCACCGACCGAGTCCTCGGACGGACCGTCGCGGTCAAGGTGATGCGCTCGCTCACCACCGACGAGGGCAGCTTCGCGGCACGCTTCCGGGACGAGGCGCGGCATACGGCCGGGCTCTCGCACCCGAACATCGCGGCCGTCTACGACTACGGCGAAGACGACGGCACGGCATACCTCGTCATGGAACTCGTCCCGGGCCGTCCGCTGTCCGCCCTCATCGCGCAGGGCCCGATGGAGCCGGAGCGGGTCCGCGCCATCCTCGGGCAGTGCGCGCTGGCGCTGGCCGCGGCGCACGAGGCCGGGGTCGTGCACCGCGATGTCAAGCCCGCGAACGTTCTGGTCACCCCGGAGGGCAAGGCCAAGCTCACCGACTTCGGGATCGCCCGGGCCGTCGATGCCGCGGGGCACACCCGAACCGGCGAGGTGATGGGCACTCCGCAGTACCTCGCCCCCGAACAGGCCATGGGCCGC
>CAZNLX010000096.1:0-6774 GCA_964573925.1 uncultured Intrasporangiaceae bacterium | reverse complement strand
CCCTCATCATCCTCGAGGCGATGAAGATGGAGACCGAGATCACCGCCCCCGTGGCCGGCAAGGTCAAGTCGGTCCCGGTCCAGGTCGGTTCGCCGGTCCAGGGCGGGGACATCCTCGTCGACTTCGAGTAGTCCCGACCGCTACGGCGCGCCGTCTTGCGCCTACCGGTATGCCGCCCGCCTTCCACCGCGGGCGGCATACCCTTGCCCGCGCCGAACCCTCGCCCGCCCGCGCCCGTGCCGCTGCCCGGCGTGCCCGGCCCACCTCGGGTACACTGCCGGGACATTGCCGGCGTGGGTGGAGGACCCGCGCGCGCGATGCCGTGGGGCGGGCCGGGCGGCCCGGACCGCACGGCATACCGCAGCCCTGAAGGGCGACGCCGGGTCTGCCCACCGAACCCAGGGAGCCCTGCCATGTCCTTCACCGATTTCAAGGTCGCCGACCTTCAGCTCGCCGCCGCCGGACGCCACCAACTCCGCCTGGCCGAACACGAGATGCCCGGCCTCATGGCGCTGCGCGAGCAGTACCGCGAGAGCCGGCCGCTGGCCGGGGCGCGGATCGCCGGATCACTGCACATGACCGTCCAGACCGCGGTCCTCATCGAAACCCTCGTCGCCCTCGGCGCACAGGTCCGCTGGGCCTCGTGCAACATCTTCTCCACCCAGGACGAGGCGGCCGCCGCGGTCGTCGTCGGGCCATCGGGCACGCCACAGGACCCGCAGGGCGTGCCGGTCTTCGCCTGGAAGGGCGAGAGCCTGCCCGACTACTGGTGGTGCACCGACCAGATCCTCACCTGGGGGCACGACTCGGCCGGGCTGGCCCTCGGGCCGAACATGATCCTCGACGACGGTGGCGACGCGACGATGCTCGTCCACAAGGGCCGCGAATGGGAGCGGGCCGGCCAGGTGCCTCCGACGACCGAGGCCGACTCCGAGGAGTTCGCCGTCTTCAAGGCGCTCGTGCGCCAGACGATGGCCGCCGACGCCGACAAGTGGACGCGGATCGCCGCGGGCATCAAGGGGGTCACCGAGGAGACGACCACAGGAGTCCACCGGCTCTACCAACTCGCCGAGGCGGGGGAGTTGCTCTTCCCGGCGATCAACGTCAACGACTCGGTGACCAAGAGCAAGTTCGACAACAAGTACGGCTGCCGGCACTCCCTCGTCGACGGGCTCAACCGGGCCACCGACGTCCTCATCGGCGGCAAGGTCGCCGTCGTCTGTGGCTACGGCGATGTGGGCAAGGGGTGCGCCCAGTCGTTGGCCGGTCAAGGTGCTCGGGTCATCGTCACCGAGGTCGACCCGATCTGTGCCCTGCAGGCGGCGATGGAGGGCTTCCAAGTGGCCCGGCTCGAGGACGTCGTCGGCAGCGCCGACATCGTCGTCACCGCCACCGGCTGCTTCGACGTCGTCACCGCCGAGCACATGGCGGCGATGAAGGACAAGGCGATCGTCGCGAACATCGGGCACTTCGACAACGAGATCGACATGGCCGGGCTGGCCCGGGTCCCGGGGATCGTCAAGACCGAGATCAAGCCGCAGGTCCACGAATGGACGTTCCCGGCGGTCGAAGGCGGTCGCAAAGCCCACTCGGTCATCGTCCTGTCCGAGGGCCGGCTGATGAACCTCGGCAACGCCACCGGCCACCCGAGCTTCGTCATGAGCAACTCGTTCAGCAACCAGACGATCGCCCAGATCGAGCTGTTCACGAAGACCTCCGACTACGAGTGCGGGGTCTACACCTTGCCCAAGGTCCTCGACGAACTCGTGGCCCGTCTGCACCTCGAGGCGCTCGGGGTCCGGCTCACCGAGCTGACCAAGGAGCAGGCGGAGTACCTCGGCGTCGACGTCGCCGGCCCCTACAAGCCCGACCACTACCGCTACTGACCGGCGGACGGCGGGCTATGGGGTGAACCGGTGGGGGATCCAGAAGTCCCGGATCCACCACACCTGAGCCGCCAGCCCCCCGACCACGACCACCCCGAGCAGCACCCTGCGCAGCACGCGCAGGGTGCTGCTGTCGGTTCTGAGCGCATCGGGGAAGGGCCACAGCCAGACCAACGACAGCAGCCAGTAGCGCGGGTGGCTCGCTCCCGGCACCGTCATGCCCACCAGGTATGCCGGGTAGCCCACCGCCCAGGCGCGCAGCGGCACCCCCCAGGCGGCGGCCCCGGGCCGCAGCGCCATCGCCAGCACCGCGAGGGCGAAAAGCGCGAAGGCGGGTGCGGTGATCGGGCCGAACCGTTCGGACAGCACGCCGATGCCGGGGACGATCCCGCCATTCTGGGTCGTCCAGGCCCGGGCGGTGACCAGATAGGCGTCCCAACGTCCGGTGCGCACCGCCGCGATGGCCGGCCACAACAGGCTGGTCAGTCCAACGGCCACGCCCAGCAGCAGCCAGCGGCGGCGGTCGGCCGCCGGGATCCGGCGCTCGCCGGGCCAGGGCAGCAGCGCGGCCGCGACGAGAGCGACGGCCAGCGCAACGACCACCGGCCTGGTGAGCGCGAGCAAGACCGCCAAGGCCAGGAACAGTGCCCAACGTCGGGCGGCCAGGGCGCTGAGCGCTCCGACGAGCAGCAGCAGGGCCAGGCTCTCCGGGTAGGCGTATTGCAGGACCGGGGCAGACGCGTAGCAGCACACCGCGGCGGTCGTCGCGCGAGCCACGAAGGTCCCGGTGAGCCGCAGCAGCAGGGTGTGCAGCAGGGCGACGCCCACCGCGCCGGCCAGCATGCTCACCCCGGGGGCGGCATACTCGAAGGGCAGCCGGGTGATCGCCATGACCAGACGCACGAGCATGGGGTAGAGCGGGTAGAAGGCCCAGGGCGAGCGTTCGACCGCGCCGCCGGCTCCCAGCGGCAACTCCTCGGGATAGCCGTGCTCGGCGATCGTCCAGTACCACTGCCCGTCCCAGTTGGTCGTGGCCGCCCAATAGCCCGGGTTGGCCGGGATCGGGGTCTCGGCGTGCACACCGGGGGACTCCGGGTTGGGGAAGGCACGCTGGTCGACCGCGGCTGCGCTGGTGACCAGCCCGGCGAAGAGTCGGGTGGCGGCGAAGACCGTCAAGGGGAACGCCACGCTGGCCACTCGCGAGCGGATCACGCCCCCTGGTTCGCTGCTCCGCACCGGTCCAGTATGGCCGCCTGGCATGGGCGACCGCGAGGCCCGGTCGGCCGGTGGAGTCGGCCGGCCCGGGACGTCAAGATCGCGGCCTGTTCACCGCTGCGCCGCGCGCCCGAGTCGTCCGCGATATGTGATGATTCAGTGCAGTCGACTTGAGTCGGAGGGGAGCGCGTGTGAAGGGCCGCGTACTGGTCGTCGACGACGACCTCGCCCTGTCGGAGATGCTGAGCATCGTCCTGCGCCAAGAGGGACTGGACGTCACCCATGTCGCCGACGGCACTTCGGCCGTCGCGGCCTTCCGGGACGCCCGTCCGGACCTCGTGCTTCTCGACGTCATGCTGCCGGGGATGGACGGCATGGAGGTATGCCGTCGGATCCGGGCCGAGTCCGGGGTCCCCATCGTCATGCTCACCGCGCGGACTGACACCGTGGACATCGTCGTCGGGCTGGAGTCCGGCGCCGATGACTACGTCCTCAAGCCCTTCAAGCCGCAGGAGCTGGTCGCCCGGATTCGCGCCCGGCTGCGCCGTGGTGACGAGCCCGAGCAGGAACGGTTGGAGATCGGCGACCTGCATATCGATGTCGCGGGGCACTCGGTCAAGCGCGACGGACGGGCGTTGTCGCTCACCCCGCTCGAGTTCGATCTGCTCGTCGCGCTGGCCCGCAAACCCTGGCAGGTGTTCACCCGGGAGGTGCTGCTCGAGCAGGTCTGGGGCTATCGGCACGCCGGGGATACCAGGCTGGTCAACGTCCACGTGCAGCGGCTGCGGAGCAAGATCGAGCACGATCCGGAGCGTCCGCAGATCGTCGTCACCGTGCGTGGGGTCGGTTACAAGGCCGGCCCGGCCTGAGCGGATGACGTCGGCCGACTCCTCTTCGCGCGCTGCGGCGGCCGCCCCCGGCGTCGTCGGCGGCTCCGGGGTCGTCGAGGGGCCGGGTGCTGCTGAGGTGGGGCTGGACGGTGTCCCGACCCAGGAGGGCGTCCCAGCCCGCGCACCCGCCGACGCCCCATCCGTGTTCAGCCGAGTCATCCACACCTGGCGGCGTTCGCTGCAGCTGCGTGTGGTGACCACGACGATGCTGCTGGGGATGCTCGTGTTGACCGTCGTCGGCAGCTACCTCTACCAGCGGATCGGGGACGGGCTGGTCAGTGGCCGGGTCGAGTTGGCGACCGCCGAGGCCCTGCAACTCACCGAGACCGCCCAGGCGAAGTTCTACGCGACCGACAAGCTCCAGAACACCGACGCCCTCACCGTCGCCGCTCAGTCGATCGTCTTCGAAGTGGCCGGCACCGAGCGGTCCCGCTACGTGGTGCTGGCTCGGTTGTCGACGACCCGCAGCAGTTTCGTCATCAACCCGGTGGTCTCCGGCGAGGTCAACGTCGCGCACATCCCCGACGAACTGGAGACCGCGGTCGCCGAGGATCCCGCGGTCCAGAAGACCCAGATCGTGTCCATCCCGCTGTCCGGGGAGGCTGATCCGGTGCCCTGCCTCGTCGTCGCCCAGCAGGTCGACCTGCCGCTGGCCCGGGGGTACGGCATCTACTTCGTCTATCCGCTGGCGCGGGAGCGCGCATCGCTGCAGGTGATCTCGCAGATCTTCCTCTCCGGCGGTCTCGTGCTGGTGCTGCTCATCGGTGCGGTTGCCTATGTGGTCACCCGGCTGGTCGTCACCCCGGTCCGCCAGGCGGCATTGGTCGCCGAGCGGCTCGCGGCCGGGCGGCTCACCGAGCGGATGACCGCGCGGGGCGAGGACGACCTGGCCAGCCTGGCGACGTCCTTCAACGCCATGGCCGAGGGCCTGCAACGACAGATCCGCCAACTCGAGGATCTTTCCCGGGTCCAGCAGCGCTTCGTCTCGGACGTCTCCCACGAACTGCGCACCCCGCTGACGACGATCCGGATGGCCGGGGACCTCATCCACGACTCGAGGGCCCAATTCGACCCGGCGGTGGCCCGGTCCGCCGAGCTGTTGCGTGGGGAGCTCGACCGCTTCGAGGCCCTGTTGGCCGACCTGCTCGAGGTGAGCCGATTCGACGCCGGCGCGGCGGTCCTGGACGTCGAACCCACCGATCTGCGCCGCACCGTGGCCAAGGTCGTCGACAGTTGCCAGCACTTGGCCGAACGCAAGGGCAGCCGGATCACGGTGACCGATCCCGGGGTCGCCTGCGAGGCGACCTATGACCCGCGCCGGGTCGAGCGAGTGTTGCGCAACCTGCTGGTCAACGCCGTGGAACACGGCGAGGGCAAGCCGGTCGAGATCCGGGTCGGGGTCAACGACGGTGCGGTGGCCGTCGTCGTGCGCGACCACGGGGTCGGCCTGCGGCCCGGTGAGTCGGGCCTGGTCTTCAACCGGTTCTGGCGGGCTGACCCGGCCCGGGCCCGGACCACCGGAGGCACCGGCCTCGGCCTGGCCATCTCGCTCGAGGACGCCAGGCTGCACTCGGGCTGGCTGCCGGCCTGGGGCGCTCCCGGTGAAGGCTCCTGCTTCCGGCTCACCCTGCCCCGAACCCCGGGTCGGCCGATCGGATCCTCGCCGCTCCCGCTCAAGCCGGAGCCGCCCCTCGCCGGGATCTCCGAATGAACCTGCGGGATCGGTATGCCGCGCGAGGCGGCATACCCTCGTCTGCGCGCCGTCCCCGGAGCCGGCGGAACGTTGCTGGGGTGGCGCTGGCCCTCGTGGTGACCCTGCTGAGCGCCTGCAGCGGTCTGCCGTCGAGCAGTCCGGTCCAGTCCGGCCGAGGCGTCGACGAGAAGGTCCTCCCCGAGGTGCGGATCGTCGCCAACCCACCCGCCGTGGGCGCGGGGCCGGAGGAGATCGTCCGGGGGTTCCTGCGGGCCGGCGCCGCGTTCCAAGAGCGGGGGGACGACGGACAACCGGTCGCCAACTCCTATCTCACCTCCGGGTCGGTGAGCCGTTGGCGGCCCACCACGTCGGTGACCGTCTTCGACCGGGCGACGACGGTCGCGGTCGAGCAACTCACCGGCGACACCATGCGGGCCCGGGTCGGCGTCGTCGCGGTCGTCGACGAGACCGGGCACTATCGGGAGATGGCACCGGGGGTGGTTGCCGAGGTGGTCCTCGGATTGGCCCGGGTGTCGGGAGAGTGGCGCATCGAACTGCCGGCGGACGGCTTCGGGCTGTGGCTCAACACCGACGACTTCGGCCGGGTGATGGCCCCTTACCGGGTGCACTACCCGGTCCTCGGCGGGGACCACCTCGTGCCGGACGTGCGCTGGTTCGCCACCGGCCCCCGGTTGGTCACCGCCCTGGCCCGGGCGCAATTGGGGGCCGTCCCCGGATACCTGGCCGGGGCCGTCGAGACCGGCTTCCCCGCCGACGTCACCCTCGCGGTCGACGCGGTGAGCGTCGAAGCGGGCGTGGCCACCGTCGTGCTCACCCCACCGGCGAGCGCCGTCGACGTCAACCACCGCCGGGCCATCTGGGCCCAGTTGGTCGCAACCCTCTCACCCGCGCCGAATGTGCAGTCAGTCGTCGTCGAGGTGCAGGGAGCCGGCCGGTTGGCCGTCCCCGATGCCACCGGACCGATGCGCTCGGCATCCGACGTGGGCTACCGCACGGGGCCGCAGCCGCTGCCGCGCACCGCCTTGCTGCGCTCCGGGGAACGGGTTTCGGTGGTCGAACTGTCCCGGGT
>CAZNLX010000095.1:0-6781 GCA_964573925.1 uncultured Intrasporangiaceae bacterium | reverse complement strand
AGTAGACGCCGGTCCCGTCGCCGAAAAGGGCCTCCGCGTCGTCAAGGAGGGCGCGGGCCGCGTCCAACCACCGGGCCACGCCGGTGACCTGATGGAGCACGAGCAGCCCGTCGGCGAGGTTCCCGTAGTCGTCGGCGCACCCCAGGGCCGGCCCGACCACACCGCCGAGGGACACCCGCCGCAACCGTCCGTCGACGAGGTGGGCACCTAGCACGGCGTCGGCCGCTGCCGACGCCGCCTCGACGAGGTCCGGCCGACCCAACAGCACCCCGGCCTCGGCCAGGGCGGCGATGGCCAGCCCGTTCCACGAGGTGACCACCTTGTCGTCCCGGGCCGGTTGGGGCCGGGATGCGCGGGCCACCAGCAGTCGCTCCCGGACTCCGGACCACCATCGTTCGTCGGCAGGTTCGGTGCGCAACTGGAGGGTCGAACGACCGTGCTCGAAGGTCCCCTCGGCCGTCACCGACAGCAAGGCGGCGGCCCGGGCCCCGTCGTCGACTCCGAGGACGGCGACCAGTTCGTCGGGGCTCCACACGTAGGTCGAGCCCTCGACCCCTTCGGTGTCCGCATCGAGTGAGGCGGCGAAACCGCCAGACCCCGTGCCCAACTCGCCCACGATGAAGTCGCAGGTTGCCAAGGCCACCCGGGCACCCAACGGGCTCCCGGTCGCCCGCCACCAGTGCGCGTAGACCCGGGCCAGGAGGGCGTTGTCGTAGAGCATCTTCTCGAAGTGGGGCACGACCCAGGACGCGTCCACGGCATACCGGGCGAAGCCACCGGCCAATTGGTCGTACATCCCGCCCCGGGCCATCGCCTCGCACGCGGCCGAGACGAGGTCGACGGACTCCCGGGAGCCGGTGCGGGCGTGATGACGCAGCAGGAACTCCAACGCCATGGCCGCTGGGAACTTCGGGGCCCGGCCGAAACCGCCATGCACCCGGTCGGCCGACCGGGCCAGGCGCACCGCCGCCTCGTCGAGGGTCTGCCGGGTGATCGGCTCTGGGGCGGCGGGGGACACCTGGGCCCGCACCGCCTGGGTGATCTGGGACCCGCTGTCAAGCACGGCCTGCCGCCGGGTCCGCCACGCCGTCGTCACCGCCTCCAGGAGACCGACGAAATGCGGCCGGGACAGATAGGTCCCGCACCAGAACGGCTCACCATCGGGGGTGACCATGACGGTCATCGGCCAGCCACCCTGTCCGGTGAGCGCCAGGGTGGCGGCCATGTAGACCGCGTCCACGTCCGGACGTTCCTCGCGGTCCACCTTGACCGAGACGAAGTCGGCGTTGAGCAGGGCCGCCACCCCCTCGTCCTCGAAGGACTCATGGGCCATGACATGGCACCAGTGGCAGGCGGCATACCCGATGGACACCAGGACGGGGACGTCCCGACGACGGGCCTGCTCGAACGCCTCGGCCGACCACTCCCACCAGTCGACGGGATTGTCGGCGTGCTGGCGCAGGTAGGGGCTGAGCGCGGAACCCAGGCGGTTGGTCACCGGCCTATCCTCGCCGCAACCGGCCGGTGTCGGGGTCACGTCCGGTGAGGCAGTAGAGCGCGTCGGCCGGGTCGCGCATGACCGTCCAGAACTCGTGCTCCGCCACGACCGACCCGCCGAGCGAGCGGTGGTATGCCGCGGCCGCGCCGACGTCGGAGCAGGCCAGATCCAGGTGGACGCGCGGCCCCTCGGCCGGCTCCTCGCCCAGGCGTTGGATGAGCAGCCGGATCGGCAGGGCCGCCGGCGGGACGACGAGGGTGAACTCCGGCAGGACGCTGGGCACGACCTCCCACCCGGTCAGGGCCGCCCAGAATCGGATCTCGGCGTCGTATGCCGCGGGACCGACGTCCAGGGCGAACTGGTCGGCACGGATCCGCCCGCCGGGAGTATCGGTGGCCGGGGCGCGCTCGGCGGCGGTGCGGGGCGGGACGAGGCAGAAGGTCAGCCCCGCCGGCGAGCGCAGCACCTGCAGGGTGTCCAGGTCGGCGACCGACCGCGCACCCAGCTCCACGGCCCGGCGGGTCGCATCGGCGAGGTCGACGACGTCCAGATCGAGGTGACCACCCTGCGAGGGCTGTCCAACCCCCTGGAGCTTGAGGCTCGGCGCGCCCACCGGCGGCAGGAAGGTCGCGAACTCGGAAAATTGTCCGCGTCGTGGCGACAGCGTGCTGCCGGTGACCGCGCACCAGTAGTCCGCCACGGACTCGAAGGACTCGGCCGGACGGTCCAGGAAGGCGGTGATCCAGTGCACCGGTGCCGGCGCGGTCATGGCTGCATCGCCTTGATGATCGCGACGGCCAGACTCCGTCGGCTGGTGGTGCCGGGGTCGACGCCGAGGTCGAGCAGGTTGTCCATTTCCCGGACGATAGTCCAGCCGCGAGCCCGGTCCGGGTCGACCTGCGCCGCCTCGCAGACGATCTCGAGCCGACGCCGCAACGACTCGCGGACCGTCGAGCCGGTGCCGAGCTCGTCCGCGCGGTTGCGCAACAGCGGGGCGATCTCGACCGCCGGGTCGCCGGACATCGGCTTCGGGTCGATGGCCAACCACGGCGCTCGGCCGTCGTGCGGCCCCGCCAGGACGTTGGCGTAGTGCAGGTCGGTGTGCAGCAGGACCGCCGGGGCGCCGGGAGCGGCCAGGTCCTGGCCGAGGTCGTCAGCGAGTGCCTTGGCCTGTTCGAGGAAGCGGCGGGGGACCGTGCTGGGTCCGGTCGCCAGGGCGCGGTCGAAGGCCGCGGCGGCGCGGGCGGCATACCGTCCGAGCGGGGGGACCGTCGGCGGTGCTGGCACGCGCAGATCGCGCAGCAGCCCTCCGACGATCTGGCAGGCCGGCTCGATCGGTATGCCGTGCAGGTCCCGGTCCGCGTCGAGCGGCTCCAACAACAGCGCCCACCGGGTCGGGTCGGCCCGCAGCAGGCGCACTGCGCCGACCCCGGACCAGTGGCGCAGCGCGAAGTGTTCGGTGGCCGCTTCCAGGTGTGGCCAGGTGAGCTTGAGGACCGCGGGGCCCTCGGCCCGTTGGACCGGATGGACCACCGCGCAGGCACCGAACCGACGCGGTCCGGCGGGGACGAGCTCCCAGGCCCGGTAGACCTCCGCGAGGGTCCGCGGCAGGCCGGCCAGCCAGCCAGGTGTCTCCGTCCACGGCCCCGGGCATCGACCACTCGTTGAGCAGCGGGTCGGCGGGCCGTCCGGCGAACTGGGCCACGGCCTCGTCCGGAAGGGTGGACACGTCGGGGTCGGCGCGGTGCTGGCCGCGGGTGCCGTGGGCCGGGCTCGGCCCGGTCATCCAACCACCAGGCCGGGCAACGTCGGGAACTGGACGCCGTGCCCGACGGCGAGCAGGACCGCCTCGGTTTGCAGTCGGATCAGCGAGATGACCGCCGAGGACCCGGCCGGGATGGACTCGGCGGCGTCCCATCCGCGATCGACCGTGGTGCCGAGCACGACGCGGACCAGGCGGCGGGCCTCGTCAGGGCCGGACGGGCTGAAGGGCAGGGCATAGCCCAACGGCGGCGACGGCGCGGGGCGCAGGTCGGCGGCGAGCGTGTGTTCGCGCCGGTCCAGCACGGCGATCGACCCGAGCAGAGCATCGTGCTCCGCCGCCGGAAGCCGGCTGGCGGCCACCTGCAGGCCGTAGCGAGCCGCACGGGTGACCTGCAGCAGCTCGCGGGCGACCCCCTCGGGGAGGTGGTCCGAGCCTGGCCAGGTGATCGAGGCGCCGAGGTGCGCGGCCTCGGCCGAGTCGTGGGCGGCGACGGCCGCTCCGAGAATGCGGTGCACGCCGAGCCCCGATGCGGCCGCGACGCCCGCCTCGGCGGCGGTCCGCACCGCCTGAGCCAGGTCGGCGTCGGAGACCGTGGGCGTCGACCCGGCGCTCGGGCCAGGGCCGGTTGATCCGGCGGTCGAGGTCCAGCCCGGCGCGGTCCCTGGTGGGGCCGAGGTCGCGACAGTCCCGACCGAGGTGCTGATTGCGGCCGACGTTGCGGCCGGGGCGGCTGCCCGGATGATCCGCTCAGGAACTTCGCCCGCATCCAGGATCGCCCGTAACACCTGCGCATGGCGGGTATGCCGCTGCCGGACCTCTGCGGCCATCGTGGCCAGCGCCCGTCCAGCCAGGTCGGCAACCCCGACCGCGCGATGGTATGCCGCCATGATCGCGGCCTCGTCCGGGATCGGCTGGCGACTCAGGAAGGGAATGGTGGGTGCGTCGTCCTCCAGCCGGATTCGGCAGCCGGTGAGCAGCGGGCCCAGGGCGAGACCCAGCCCGCCCCAGGTGGCGACCCGCAGCACCTGGCGGCGCGGCGGCATACCGGTGGGGTAGCCGACCGAGTCGAGATCCGAGCGAGGGCGGGGCACGGGCCGATCATGACACGAGCGGTCCCGGCCGCCGAGCGCCCGGCACCTGACTGAATGCCCAACGGGTCAGTCCCCGTTACAGTGGTGTCGTCCGGCGGCCGCCCGTCGGGGTGCCGCGCCTGCGGGGAATCGACAAGAGCTGGGAGGTGATCGGGATGCAGGCCCGTGTTGTCCGCTCGCTCGTCGAGGGACCACTGTCCGCCGTCGGCCTCGTGGTCGAAGACGTCACCGTGAGCCCCGCGGGGCGTCGGTCGGTGGTGCGCATCGCGGTCGACCGCAGCCTGGCGGCACTGCCCGCCGCCGACGACAGCTCGCCCGTGGCGCCCCTGTCACTGGACGACGTGGCCGACGCGACCCGCGTGGTCGACGGGGTGCTGGACTCGGCCGCTGAGTTGGGCAGCGCGCCCTACGTGCTCGAGGTGAGTTCCCCCGGCGTGGACCGGCCGCTCACCCAGTGGCGACACCTGCGCCGCAACGTCGGCCGGCTGGTCACCCTGCGCCTGCACGACGGCGGGACCGCCGCCGGCCGGCTGCTCGCCGTGGGACCCGATCTGCTCGCCCTGGCCGCGGACCCCGCAACGGGGGAGGGTCCGGCGCGCAGCGAACTGCGGGTCGACGCGGTGCGCGAGGGTCGCGTCGTCATCGAGTTCGGACACCTGCACGACGAGGCCCTCGACGAGGACGACGTCGACGACGAGCCGGCGGACCTCGCCGACGAGAGCGGTCAGGAGGGCTGAGATGGACATCGACCTGGCGGCACTGCGGGCGTTGGAACGGGAACGCGACCTCAGCCTGGAGGTCCTCGTCCCGGCCATCGAACAGGCCCTGCTGACGGCATACCACCGGACCGAGGGGTCGTTCCGGATCGCTCGCGCCGAATTGGACCGCAAGACCGGGCACGTCGTCGTGTGGGCCCGCGAAGAGGGTCCGCTCATCCCCGCCGCCGAGGAGGGCGAGAAGCCCACCCGTGGCGAGCCGGGCCCGGAGTTCGACGACACCCCGGAGGGTTTCGGCCGGGTGGCCGCCGCGACGGCCCGCCAGGTCATCGTGCAGCGCCTGCGCGATCTGGAGGACGAGGCGATCCTCGGGGACTTCAAGGGCCGTGAGGGAGACATCGTCTCCGGGATTATCCAGCAGGGCTCGGACCCCCGGAACGTCCTGGTGGACTTCGGCACCGTCGAGGGGCTGCTGCCGCAGGCCGAGCAGGTGCCGGGGGAGAGCTACCGGCACGGCGACCGGTTGCGTTGCTACGTCGTGAGCGTCAAGCGAGGCCCCAAGGGCCCGCAGATCGGGCTCTCGCGCACCCACCCCAACCTGGTGCGCTCGCTGTTCAAGCTCGAGGTCCCCGAGATCGCCGACGGGACGGTGGAGATCGCGGCGATGATCCGCGAGGCTGGTCACCGCACGAAGATCGCGGTGCGTTCCACGGTCCCAGGCGTCAACGCCAAGGGTGCCTGCATCGGGCCGATGGGTGCGCGGGTTCGCGCGGTGATGAACGAGCTGGGCGGCGAGAAGATCGACATCGTCGACTACTCGGACGACCCCCGGGAGTTCATCGCCGCAGCGCTGTCTCCGGCCCGGGTGCAGTCCGTCGAGGTGGTCGACCCGGTGCTGCGGGCCGCTCGCGCCGTGGTCCCGGACTACCAACTCTCCCTGGCCATCGGCAAGGAAGGCCAGAACGCCCGGCTCGCTGCGAAGCTGACCGGCTGGCGGATCGACATCCGTTCGGACACCGCACCCGCCGACCCAAGGCCTGCCGGAGCCGACACACCCGGTCCGACCGAGGCCCGGCACCGCACCGCCCCGGGCGTATCCCGGACGGGTGGGGTGCGGCCCACCGGGTCGGGCCGGCCCGGCGCGGGCCCGGCGCGCCCTCCGCGTCGGGGGTGAAAGCCGACGCACCCGACTGCGGGGTAGACTGATGCCGACCGACCGGACTGGACTCCGGGCGGAGCAGTTCTCGTATGCCGCGCCACGGGCCACCCCGCGGCGCACATGTGTGGGCTGTCGCCGCGCGGATAGCTGGTCGGTTCTCGTGCGAGTGGTCGCGATCGTGGACTCCGGGAGTGCCCGGCTGGTCCCCGATCCGCGGCATCGGCTCCCCGGGCGTGGCGCATGGCTGCATCCGGACGCCGCGTGTCTCAAGGTCGCCGTCCGCAAGCGGGCGTTCGGCCGGGCCCTGCGAACGCAGGCTCCGGTCGACGTCACCGACGTGGCGGCATACCTGGAGGGACTCGCTCCACCGCACGAACCGACGATGTCCGAACCACCACCACAAGGCGGGTTAGACGCTGATGAGCACGCGATGAGCACTCAGCAATGAGCAAGCCCCAGCACTAACACGGTCTGTGCCCCTGTCGAGGCTCAGACCCAAGACAGGAGAAACGTGGCAAAGGTCCGTGTGAGCGCGCTCGCCAAGGAGCTCGG
>CAZNLX010000094.1:0-6837 GCA_964573925.1 uncultured Intrasporangiaceae bacterium | reverse complement strand
CGATGCGTTCGGCGGATCGGTCGCCTGGTCGTCGCGCCCGGGCCACGGCTTCTCGCTGCAGGCGTCCTTGCCCATCGACGTTCCCGGCCCGCGGACCGACGGGAGGTGACGGCTCGGTGAGCGTGCGCGTGGTCGTCATCGACGACCAGACCCTCGTCCGGCAGGGGATCGTCGGGCTGCTCGGGTTGTCCGGCGAGGTCGAGGTCATCGGTCATGCCGGAGACGGTGCCGAGGGCCTGGAGCTCATCGGCCGAGTCCGCCCTGACGTCGTGCTCCTCGACCTGCGGATGCCGATTCTCGACGGGCTCGGGGTGCTGCAGGCGCTCGCGTCCGGCGGGAACCGGACGCCGGTCCTCGTGCTGACCACCTTCCCCGACGACGACGCGCTCATCGCGGCCATGCGGGCGGGAGCCCGGGGCTATCTGCTCAAGGACGTCAGCCTCGACCAACTCGTCGAGGCCATCACCGTCCTGTCAGCCGGGGGCACGCTCATCCAGCCGTCGGTCACCGAGGCCCTGGTGCGGCAGCTGTCCGGGACGTCGTCGACGGTGGCGCCGGACGGTCTGGCGCCCGAGCCGTTGACGCCTCGGGAGACCGAGGTGCTCCGGCTGATGTCCGGGGGCTACTCCAACAAGGAGATCGCGGCGGCGATGTTCCTCGCCGAGGGCACCGTGAAGAACCACGTGTCGGTGGTCCTGCTCAAGCTCGGCGTCCGCGACCGCACCAGGGCAGTCCTGCGCGGACTGGAACTCGGCCTCATCCAGCGCTAGGTGCTCTGACGGTCCTGTCGGGGGGTCGGGGATCGTGGCTATCCGCCGGCCTTGGTGTCGAGGTCACCCCGGTCGGCCAACTCGGCGACGATCCGGGCGTGCATGGCCTCGTCGATGACGAACTTGCGGCGCCACACGGCATACCCGATGACGACGAGGACGGCCGGGATGAGGAGCATCGCGACCTTGAGGATCCACAGCCCCGCGGGGGTGACGTCCGCCGCCGACGTGGCGCTGTTGATCCCCGCGATGATGACGGTGGCCGAGACGATCGCCGTGTTCATCGCGGCCGACACCTTGTTGATGAACGGCTGCAGGGCGAAGGTCACCGCACCATTGCGCTGGCCGAGCTTCCACTGGCCGTATTCGATGGTGTCGGCCTGGAAGACGAGCATGAGCAGCATGATGAAGGCGGCGAGGAAGAACAGGACGAAGGCCACGACGCCCAGGACGATGAGGTTCATCGGGGCTAGGGCGAAGGCGATGTAGGCCACCGTGATGAGCCCGGTCGACCATCCGTAGATGGTCTTGCGCGACCACCGGCGAGCAAACCACGGGAAGCTCAGCAGGCCGGCGATCTGGCCCACCCCGACGGCCAGCGCGAAGACCGGGAAGACCGACTCGTCGCCGTAGGCGTACTTGAAGAAGTAGAGACCGAACGCCCCGGTCGTCCCGTAGCCGAGCATGAACAGCAGGAAGGCCGTGGCCGTCCAGACCAACTGGTCGTTGCGGAAGATGGCCCGGCCGAGCTCCCGCAGCCCGGTGCGCTCGCCCTCGAGGTTGACGTCGGTGCGCTCGCGGACGAAGAGGATCGTCACCCACATGAAGATGACCATGAGCACCGAGGTGACCACGGCGACGAGCTGCCAGGCACCCGGCGTGCCGCTCTCCCGGCCGCCGATGGCCGCGACGATGGGTGGCACCGCGGCGACGACGGCGAACTGGCCGACATTGGCAAAGGTCTTGGCCGTCGAGGCCAACTGCTCCCGGTCCTTGGGGGCCAGGGACAGGGCCGGCAGCATCCCCCAGTAGGAGATGTCATGGCTGGACCAGGCGACCCCCCAGAGCAGGTTGACGAGGGCGAAGACGACGACGAACGACGTCCCGGTCAACTGCGTATCGGTGAAGAGGAGCACGGTGAAGACACCGGAGACGAGCCCACCGAGGGCCAGCCACGGCCGGAACTGACCCCAGCGCGAACGGGTGCTGTCCACCAGAGCCCCGACGATGGGGTCCAGGACCGCGTCGACGAGGCGGATGACCAGCAGCACGACGGTGACCCACCACATCGTCGCGTCCGGGACGTCCAAGACCTCGGTGAGGTAGAAGACGAGGTAGAACGCCACGAGCGTGTAGACCATGTCGCGGCCCAGCGTGCCCATCCCGTAGACCCAGCGGTTGCGGCGCAGCTCGGAGCGTTCCGACACGCCGATCGACTCCCCCGGCACCCCTACAGGTGCGGCCATGGTGCGGTCCCTTCTATGCGTCGGCGACGGCTGGAGCGGTCGGGTCGACACCCCCAGCGGCGGCCTGCTCCCGAGCGATATAGGACTCCAGGTCGGCGATCGACTCGGCGTTGCGCCGGGCCACGGTGAGCAGTGACGACATCGTCGCCACCTCCTCGACCTGTTCCTTGATGAACCACTGCATGAACTGCTCGGCCCCGAAGTCGTTCTCCTCGCGGGCGATCCGGGTCAGCCCGTAGATCTGCTCGGTGACCGACCGCTCCTGGGCCAGGGCCAACTCGATCGGCTCGACCACCCCGTCGAAGCGCGAGCGCGGCGCCTCGGAACCGAGGATGGTCACCTCGGCCTCGGTGTCGAGCAGGTAGCGGACCATCATCATCGCGTGGTCGCGTTCCTCGCGCGCCTGCTGATAGAAGAACGCGGCCATTCGCGGCATGGTCAAGGCGTCGAAGTGTACGGCGACAGCGACGTACTGCAGGTGTGCCGCGAACTCGTTGCCGATCTGGGCATTGAGGGCAGCCGCGAAACGGGGCGTGGTCACCGGGTCACTGTAGCGGCGCCTTCCCCGCTCACCCCCCTGATCGCCCGAGGCCCCGCCGTGGCCGGGCTGCCTACAGTGGGCACATGACAGGTGGGGACCAGCCGCTCGGGGCGGCGGACGACGTGGTCGACGACGCGGCGGACCAGGACGTGGACCGGGCCGGCGAGGCGGCATACGAGACCGAGGACGAGTATGCCGCGGGCCTGGCCTGGGACGGCCTACCGGGCATCCCGGCCTCCTCGGGGGCGCTGCTGCGCGACGAGCAGGGTCGGATCCTGCTGCTCAAACCGACCTACAAGTCTGGGTGGACCCTGCCCGGCGGAGTGATGGAGTCCAACGGCGAGACCCCGTGGGAGGCCTGCCGGCGGGAGGTTCGGGAGGAGACCGGGTTGACCGTCACTGCCGGCCGGTTGATCGCCGTCGACACCCGGCCGGCCAAGCCCAGCCGGGCCATGGGGCTGCGCTTCCTCTTCGACTGCGGCGTGGTCGGCCCGGCACTGCGTGCCCGGATCCGCCTGCAGGCCGAGGAAATCAGCGAGTACCGCTTCGTGGCGCCGGCCGAGGCGCTGGAGCTGCTGCGTCCGGCGGTGAGCCGCCGGGTCCAGGCGACCCTGACCGCTTCGGGATGCGTCTACCTCGAGGACGGCCGTCCGGTCCTCGACGAAGAGTCCGTTTTACCGATTCTTGGCATTCTCTAGATGACTTAAGGGCACATACCGACCTAGCGTGGCGGTCAGCCCGGCAACCCATCGGCCGGGACGATCGACAAGGAGCCCGAATGCACCGCTCTCGTCTGCGCGCCCTCATCCTGACCTCGACGGTCGTGGCAGCGTTCAGCCTCACCGCGACGTCTGCCTCTGCGGGTGACTTCCCGGTGCCCACCTTCCAGGAGTTCGCCGCCTCCACCTTCCAGGACGAGGACTCGGTCTACGTCGTCAACGGTGACGAACCGGCATACAACGTCGGTGACCTCCGCGAGCTCTACGACCGGATGACCGACGCCAAGCGCTTCGCCTCGTCGCACGACCCGATCGACGGCCTCATCGTCAACACCGTGCGCGGCGTCGACGACAAGTGGTCCGCGGCCCAGGCACTCAACCTCACCTATTGCGTCAGCACGAAGTTCGGCGCCAACCACGCGAGGGTCGTCACGGCGATGAACACCGGCGCCGGGCTCTGGGAGGGCGCGACGACGAAGGTGAACTTCGTCTACGTGCCCGCCCAGGACGGCAACTGCACGACGCGCAACAGCAGCATCGTGTTCTCGGTCGAACCGACGACGACGACCCAGTACATCGCCCGGGCGTTCTTCCCCAGCACGTCCAAGCGGGGTCGCAACATCCTCGTCAACGCCACGTCGCTCTACAACTCCGGCTCATGGCTGCCGGGCAACATCCTCGGCCACGAACTCGGCCACGTGCTGGGCTTCCGGCACGAGCACACCCGGCCTGAAGCCGGGACCTGCTTCGAGGACAACAACTGGCGTCCGCTGACCCCCTACGACCGGGCGTCGATCATGCACTACCCGCAGTGCAACGGTTCCTCCACCGACCTCAGCATGACCGAGCAGGACCGGATCGGCGTGCGCGCCCTCTACGGCAGCTGACCGCTGACCTGCCGCACCGGCACGAGTGACGGGCGTCCGCGACAGTCGTCGCGGGCGCCCGTCCGCGCGTTCCTGGCCGTCCTGGCCGCGTCCTGGCCCCTGGCCGCGTCCCGGCCTCGGGCCTACTGGAGCAGGTCCACCCCGTCGACCCGCCACACGTCACCGTCGCGGACGAGGGCGACGACGTAGATCCCCTGGACCTCGGTCAACGTCCCGGCGGCCTTGCCGTCCGACCCGAGGATCCGCACCGGGCGCAGGTGGAAGAGCACGTCAACCACGGTCTGTCCCACTCGGTGCGGCGCATTGCTGGGGTTGACCAACTTGACGAGCATCGGGTCGGTCGCGGTCCGCTGCGCCTGGCTGGCCAGCTTGGCGACATCGCCCTCGAACCGCTCGCAGCCGCGGCACTTCGTGCTGAGCATCGGCCGGATCAGGCCGGTCTGCCCGGTCGTGTATGCCGTGTTGAGCCTCCCGAAGAAGAACTTCGCAAAGGCGATCGCCCCCGCTCCCGTGTCGGCCCGAGCGGCTGCCGGGACGTCGGTCGGGTAGGGCGTGGCCGTGGGGGTCGGCGGAGTCGTCGCCGTGGAAGTGGCGCGGGTGGACGCCGCCGCTGACACCGGCTTCGTCGCCGTCGGTGTCGCGGTGATGCCGGCGCCACCCGAGCAAGCCGCCAGCACGGTGGCGCTCGCCAATGCGCCGGCCGCCAGCGCGGCGGCATACCTGGAGTTCGGCGACGACATCGGCATCCTCCCTGCGAACGTGTCCCGTGCCGTCCGAAGTCTCCCACGAGCGCCTGTGGGCCGCGTCGTGACGGCAGGCGCTAGCGTGACCGACGTCCAGGCGACGACTCTGAGAGGTGGCAGCGATGCGTGGGCCCGACGCGGCATACCCGAGGGAGCTCTTCCCGCAGGTGCTCGTGCGCCAGGTGCGGATCGTCCCGGTGGGCGGGGTCGCGGCGCCGGACGGGACGGTCGACCTGCGGATGCGCGAGGGGCGGATCGTCGAGGTCGGGCCGTCGCTCGCGGCCATCCCGCAGGACGAGGAGGTGCTCGACGCGGCCGGTCGCTGGGCTGCGCCCGGGCTCTGGGACCACCACGTCCACCTGGCCCAGTGGGCCGACACCCTGACCCGGTTGGACCTCGCCGGGACCATCGGGCCCGACGAGGTGCTGACGAGAGTCGCGGCCCGGGTGGTCACGCTGGACGGGTCCGGCGATCGTGAGTCGGTCGTTGTCGGCTTCGGCTATCGGTCGGCGACCTGGCCGAGGCAGGCCCGGGTGGACGAGTTGGACGCCGTGTCCGGACGGCATCCGGTCGTCCTGGTCAGCGGGGATGCCCACAACGGCTGGGTGAACAGTGCCGGGCTGCGCCTGCTCGGCGCTCCGCCGACGGAGGTTCCCTTGACCGAGAACGACTGGTTCCCACTCATGGGGCGGCTCGACGAGCTGACTGGATCGCGGGAGTCCAAGGACGCGGCATACCGGGAGGCGGTGGCGCAGGCGGCGGCACGCGGGATCGTCGGGATCGGCGACATGGAGTTCGGCGACGGGGTCGGCGCGTGGCCGCCTCGGTTCGCCGCCGGGGTGCGGGACCTGCGCGCGCGGGTCGCCGTCTACCCGGATGGACTCGACGCGGTGATCGCCGCAGGGCTGCGCAGCGGTGACGATCTGTGCGAGTCGGGCGGCCTGGTGCGGATGGGGCCGCTCAAGGTCATCTCGGACGGCTCGCTCAACACCCGAACGGCCTACTGCGACCACCCGTATGCCGCCGTTCCCGGCTCGGGCGGCGCGGGCGGGCCGGGTGGGACGAGCGGCCCCGGCGGGAAGGGTGGGACGGGCGGGCCGGTGGCCGACCCCTGTGGCCGATCCAACTACACCGCCGCCAAGTTGACCGGCCTCGCCGAGCGGGCGACCCGCGCTGGGCTGCGGCTGGCCATCCACGCCATCGGCGATGCCGCGGTCGCCCAGGCGCTGGACGTGTTCGAGGCGACCGGTGGCCGCGGCACGATCGAGCACGCGCAACTGATGCGTTGGTCGGATCTGCCGCGGATGGCCCGGTTGCGGGTGGGCGCGAGCGTGCAGCCGGCGCACCTGCTCGACGACCGGGACGTGACCGCACTGTGCTGGCCGGATCGCGCCGACCGCTGCTTCGTGTTGCGCTCCATGCACGAGGCGGGCATCGCCCTGCTGCTCGGGTCGGATGCCCCGGTGGCCCCGATGGACCCGTGGTTGGCCATGGCCGCAGCCGTGCATCGCAGCGCCGACGAGCGGCCGCCGTGGAACTGCGCCGAGGCCCTCACCCCGGCCCAGGCCCTGGCCGGCAGCACCGACCGGCAGGGCACGCTGCGGGCCGGTAGCCGTGCCGACGTGGTCCTGCTCGACGCGGATCCGCTCGCGCCGCCCAGGGGCGAGGACGACGGGGGGACCGCGGCAGCGGCCGAGCGGCTGCGTTCGAT
>CAZNLX010000093.1:0-6862 GCA_964573925.1 uncultured Intrasporangiaceae bacterium | reverse complement strand
GGCCCAGAAGTCAACCAGGACGATGTCGTTGTCGTTGACCGTCTGCTCGAAGGTGGCAGCGGTCAGGGTGATGGTGCTCATGAGTCTCCTCGGCGGTGGGTGGAATGGGTCGGCGTGGTCACCTGGTCATGGGGCCGCCGGCAGCGGTCCACGCCTGGATGCCTCCGCCGAGGTGATAGGTGTTCGTGAAACCTAGCCCCTTCATCACGGTCAACGCCGTGCCGGAGCGGTTTCCGCTGCGGCAGTACACGGCATACGGGACGTCCTTGGCGAAGGCACTGAGCTTGGTCCGGAAGTCGGCCGCGTTGACGTCGAGGTTGACCGCGCCGGCCAGGTGAGCGTCGGCGAACTCGGCCGGGGTCCGGACGTCGAGCACGACGGTGCCCGGACGCTTCATCGCCGAAGCAAAGGCGGCGGCGTCCAGTTCGGCCCCGTTGGCGGGCGCTGCGGCCGCCGCAGTGGCGCCGACCACCGAGGGGGCCGGCCCACTGCCGGAGCAGGCGGTCAGGCCGACCGCGAGGGCGGCCGAGATCGCGGCCAGCAGGCCGAGAGGGCGTCGGGTCATGGGTGTGCTAACTCCTCAGGTCACTCGGGGACACAGATGCCGCGGCGCAGGGCCGCACGGACGGTAAGGGCGGACACGAGGGCGACGACGCCAGTGGCCAGGGCGAGCAGCGCCACGGCCAGGACTCGGTATGCCGTGAGCCCGACTCCCCCGGCGGCCGCGTCGACCGCGACGGCTGCCGCGGCGAGAGCGGCCAGGGGGAAGGTGTAGGCCAGGAAGGGCAGGCCGAACGGCAACCGCCACTGCCCCGGTTGCACCATGACGAGGGCGGCGGCGAAGAGCGCCGCGGCAAAGAGGATCCGACGCACGGGGTCCAGCGGACCGCCGACGAGCGTGGTGAGTGAGAGCACCATGACCGCCGGCGGGGCGACGAGGATCATCAGCGTCGGCCGCAGCCGGGTGGGCAGGCCCTGGCCGGCGACGAAGAGCCGATGCAGGAGGATCGGGAAGAGCCCGAGCCACGCGATCAGCCCGACGCCGAAGGCGAACCAGGCGAACTCGATAGAACCAAGCGCGGGGGCGGCCAGTGGCGTGACGACGTTGCCGACGACGGGGATGAACCAGGCCGGGGTCACCTGGGCCAGGGCGAGGTCGTCGCGGGTCAGCCAGGCGGTGAGCACCGCCAGGGTCGCCATGAGGTGTCCCACCGCCCCGAGCCACCAGAGCGGGACGGCCACAGCAGGAGCCAGGTCCTGCATACCCGTGGCCAGCACGAGCATCGCGATGGTCAGGGTCGGGGCGAAGGCCATCCGGACCGGGTGGCGCAGCTCGGCGCGTGCCGCGGCCGGGTGGCGGATCCACTTGACGGCATACAGGATCGCGACGAGGAGGAAGACCGCGGCGGCGAGCAGGACGAGGATCGTGCCGATCCAGGCCGGCGTGCCCCAGGTGGCGGCGGCCCGTCGCCAGGCCAGGCCAAGGCCGCCGATGCCCATGACGGCGGCGAACAGGGTGACCGGCAGGTGAGCGAGGCTGCCAATTGGCGGGGCGGTTGGAGCGGGCGGGGCCGGCGTAGCGGCGGGGGCGATCGGCGGGGTCTGCCCCGTGGTCGAGGCCGACCGGTCCTGAGTGTCCGACATCGCCCCTCCTGTGCTCTCGACGTGGTTCGTGCTCTCGACGTTGCTCGACCTACCGATCATATACCCCCTGGGGTATTGACAACCATCCGCCTTCCGGAATGCGGAGAGGCCCCGGCACGGTGCCGGGGCCTCTCGCGGTGGGTTGACCGCCGAAAACTACGGCGTGTCGACCCGGACGATCGTCGGCTTGGGCAGGCCCGCCGAGCCACCGTAGGCGACCGACCCGAGGTACTTGGTCGCCGGGGCGAGACCCGAGAAGGTCAGCCCGACGGTGGCGGTGTCGCCGATGGTCGCCGTGGTCGGCGCCGTGACGGTCATGTTCCCGGCATCGGCCGAACCCAACAGCCACTCGAAGAGGGTGAAGTTGGCGTCCGGACCGTCGGTGCCCCACCCGTGGACGTACACGTAGTAGGTCCCGGATGGGTCGACGACACTGATTTCCTCGGCTGAGGTACCGCTACCGCTGCCCGTCACGAACTTCTTGGTCGCGCCGTCCAGCTTGTAGAGGTACATGTCGAGGTCATCGGTCGCACCGTCGACGAAGTCGTCGAAGAGCGACCAGCGGGCGAAGGTCGTCCCGGCCGGGATGTCCACCGTGTACATGGCGAAGCCCTGGTTGACGTCCGGGTGGTCGATGTCCCAGTTGTCCGTCGGGTCGTCGACGACGTGCCCATCGGTCTTGGTCGCCGGGATGAGCCCGCGACCGGTGGCCGAGAACGAGCCGGAGTAGCCGAAGCCGACGGTGTAGTCCACCGGGCCGCCGGTGCCGTTCACCTGGACCGGCGCGGCCAGTGCCACCGGACGGATGACGGCAGGGATCCGCACGCTGTGCTTCCCGTCGCTCCAGGTGAGCTGACCACCGGTGTAGCTGTTCAGCGCCGCGTCGGTCCGGGTGAAGCTGAGCTTGACCGTCTGGCTGGCACCCGGGTTCAGGGTGAAGCTCGACGGTTCGGCCACGACGTTGATCCCGGACAGGCCGCTGACCGACAGCGTGTAGGTCGCCTTGGCCCCGACGTTGGTCACCGTGCGGGTGACCGTCTGCTTGCCGGCCAGCGCCCCGATGGCGACCGACGCGACATTCATGTCACTCGGGTCGGTCGAGTAGCCCCTGGCGGTGAGGACGTTGCAGGTCGCCGGCTTGACCGCTGCCGTCGTCCCGCAGAGGAAGGCCAGCCACTGGTTCCAGCCGCTGTCGAAGACCAGACCCGGGTCGGTCGCCTTGTTCGGGGCGACGTGACCGGCACCCTGGCGGAAGATGACCGTCGGGCTGGTGTTCGAGCCGTCGAGGACGTCTCCGGCCGTCGTCATGAGGGCAGACTTGATCGCCATCGGCGACCAGCTGGGCTTGCCCTGCTTGAGCAGCGCGGCCAGGCCGGCCATGTGCGGCGAGGACATCGACGTCCCGCTGTAGAAGTCGAAATCGCGGCCGCTGTTTCCGGGCGGGGCGACCGCGGCCAGGATGTCCTGACCGGGGGCGATGATGTCCGGCTTGAGCAGATCCCCTGCCCCCGCGATGAGCGGACCACGTGAGGAGAAGGACGCCGTGAAGGGGGCCGGCGCGTCGTAGACGATGGTCGCCGCGTTGATCGTCGCCGTCGCAGCCGGGTCGCCCGCGGCATACGCCTTGATCGCCAGACCCGACGCCTTGTCGACGTGCACCGTCGGAACGAAGTGCAGGTCGGCGTTCACCGAGCTGTCCGGGTTGTTGTAGAGGATCATCCCGACGCCGCCGGCGAGCTTCACCGCGTAAGACTTGTCGGTCCGGGCGATGGTGCCGCGCTTGCAGATGACGATCTTGCCAGTGACCTTCGCCGGGTCGAGCGACTCGGGGACGCACAGTTCCACGTCAACGGCCGACGCCCCAGCGATGCCCACTGCGACCGAGTCGACCAGCGGGGCCGGACCGGTCTTGGGCGCGAACGAGGCACCCGTGTAGGTGGCACCGTTGCCCAAGGTCACCGAGCCGGAGCCGCTGCGGTTGTGGGTGCCGGCAGCCGTGGTCGTCACCCACGGGGACGGGTGCGCGACGGTCGAGGTGTCCGGGCCGCTGTTGCCAGCCGAGGTCGCGACGAAAACGCCGGCGTCGGCCGCGAAGAGGAAGGCGATCTCCACCGGGTCGGCGAAGTTCGTCCTGGTGCCACTGATCGAGTAGTTGATGACGTCCACGCCGTCCGCGACGGCCTGGTCGATGGCGGCCACGAGGTCCGGGGTGAAGCCGGAGCCGCCGGTCGGGGTCTCCCAGAGCGCCTTGTATGCCGCGATCCGGGCCCGCGGGGCCAGGCCGCTGATCGCCCCGAACTGCGCGTAGTCACCGGTGGCGGCGACATTGGCGTTGCCGCCGGCGGTGCTGGCCGTGTGCGAGCCGTGCCCACCGAAGTCACGCGGCGAGGCGAACTCCTCCTCGGCGATGCCGGCGTTGCCGCCCCACGCCTCGTTGAAGTACTGCGCACCGATGAGCTTCTGGTTGCACATCGAGGCGTTGAAGCGCTCGCCAGGGACGCACTTGCCGTGCCAGCCCGGGATCTGCTGGTAGGCCAGGAAGCCCTGGGCAGCCGGATTGCCGTTGCGGTCGACCCGGTCGGTGAAGCTCAGCGACTCGGGCCAGATGCCGGTGTCGATGATGCCGATGATGACGCCCTCGCCCTTGAGGTTGCCCCCGGCGGAGGTCCACAGACCGCCCTTGGCGGCGTCGTTGAGGCCGAGGAACGACGGGGTCGAGGAGGTGTCCTCCTTGACCATCTCCTGCGCGGTGACGGCGACGACGCCGGGCTGCTTGTTGAGCTTGGCGACCTGCGCGGCCGTCAACTTGGCCGAGAAGCCGTTGAACGTGAACTTGTAGTCGTAGAGCTTCTTGGCGCCACCGACCTTGGCGATCACGGCGTCGTGCTGCGCGGTGAGGTAGCCCGCGTACTTCACCGCGTCAGCAGTGGTCGAGTCGAACTTCTTGCCTGCGCCAGCCTTGGTCGCCTTGTATCCGGCGATGGACCCGTCGTAGGAGGCCGTTGGCAGGTCGCGCATCTGGACGATGTAGGTCGCCGTCGATCCGTCGGCCGGAGCCGCGACTGCCGGGTTGGTGGTCAGGGCGAGTCCCCCGACGAGCAGCGGCACGGCGCCCAGGACGCCGAGCGTGGTGCGATTCATGAACGCTCCTGGAACTGGAGTGCGACCCGTTGGGGTCATGGCAAGGCCTCCCCAAAGACCATGCGCGGAACGATATCCGGATCGTGAGACGAATCGGAGCGAGCCCGAGTAAAGACTTGGTCAGGGAAAACACCCGGGGGCAATGGCCCGTCAGCTCCGAGACCGAGCCCCGGACGCTCCCAACCGAGCCTCCCAGACCAACCTGGTGCCCCCCAGCACCGCCACCGGGGACAGCATGACCATCGAGCCGCCCCGGCCGGCGGCCCGTTCGGAGAGATTCGCCAACCCGCTGCGCCGACCGGTCTCGACCATGCCGACTCCGTCGTCTTCGACGGTCACCTGCACCGAGTCGGCGTCCACGACGACCACGACGTCGACCTCTCCGGCCTGCGCGTGCCGGGCGACATTGGACAGGGCCTCGCGAACGACCGCCAGCAGGTCCAGCCGCAGATCCTCGTCAATGACACCCTGGGTGTCCAGGCTGCCCACAACGGTCAACCGCGGGCGGCAGCCCAGGGGTTCCTGGAAGCTGCCCACGAGGTCCTCGAGCTCCTCCGAGAGCGGCTCGCATTCGGGCTGATGGAGGGCGAAGATCATCCGCCGAATGTCCTTGATCGCCAGGTCGAGCTCATCGACCGCCTCGGCGAGCCGACTCTGGACGTAGGGGTGCGCAGCCACCCGCGAGGCCGACTGCAGGCCCAAACCGGTGGCGAAGAGCCGTTGAATGACCACGTCGTGCATGTCGCGGGCGATCCGTTCGCGATCCTCCAGGACGACCATCCGGGCCCGGTCCCGCTGGGCCGACGCCGCCGTGAGCGTGACCGCTGCCAGATCGGCATACTGCTTGAGCGGCTCCGCGGCGTCGTATGCCGTGTGCGACTCCCCTTCACCCCAAGCGACGACGAGCAGCCCGAGGCTGCCGGTGCCCACGCTCATCGGCACGATCGCGGTCTGCCCGTAGGGCGGAAGACCGCTGGCCTCGCGCAACTGGGTGGCGAGCGAGTCGGCCACCGCCTCCCCCTCGCGGGACAGCAGCAGCAGGGGCTCACCGGAGTCGAGAATGGTCACCCAGTGCGGCTCGGTGAGGGGAGTGCCGACGATCAGCCTGGCCCGGGCGTCGGTGCCGGTGGATGCCTCGATGACCAGTTGTCCGTCTTCACCGACCAGCGCGACGGCAGCCAGTTCGGCCTCGGCGGCGAGCTGGGCCCGTTGGACGAGCATCGAGAGGGCGACTCGTTGGTCCCGGCCGTAGAGCAGAGCCTGGGTCATCTCCCGTAGTGCGTCGGACCACTGCCGGCCCGAACGAGCCACCTGGAACATCCGGGCGTTGTCGATGGCCATCCCAGCAGCGGCGGCCAGCGCGACGATGACCTCCTCGTCGTCCTCGGTGAACTCCAGCCCGCCGACCTTGTCGGCCAGGTAGATGTTGCCGAAGACCTCCCCACGCACATGGATGGGGGCTCCGAGGAAGGTCGACATCACCGGGTGTCCGGGTGGGAAACCGACGGAATCCGGGTGCGCCACGACTGACGCCAGACGCACCGGGCGGGGCTCGCGGATGAGCAGGCCCAGCACACCGTGACCGAAGGGCGGGGAGCCCATGCCGGCCAGTTCGTCGGGACTCAGGCCCTCGGTGACGAACTCCATCAGCCCTTCACCGTCCGGTCGCAGCACACCGAGAGCTCCGTAGTGAGCTCCGACGAGATTGCAGGCGCTACGGACGATCCGGATGAGCACCTCGGACAGTTCCAGGCCACTGCCCACCGCAAGCACGGCGTTGAGCAACGTCGAGGCCGCCTCCGACGATTGCGGCATCCGCAGACCGGTGAGGTTCAGGTGCACACCGAGATGCTAGGCCAGCCGGGCCGGATCGACGGTCGATCAGGCGGCGTCGTGCGGCACAGTGACCACGGGGCACTCGGCGTGGGCCACGCACCGGCGAGCGATGGTCCGTCCGGTCCCCTCGTCGGTGCCGACGATGAGCGCGGCGGCACCGCGGGTGAGCTCCAGCGGCGTCGGTGTCGGGTCGCCGGTGACCACCTCGAAACGGCGCGGTATGCCGCGCAGCCCCCGCAAG
>CAZNLX010000092.1:0-6944 GCA_964573925.1 uncultured Intrasporangiaceae bacterium | reverse complement strand
TGTTGTCAGTCAGGTCGTTGACAGCCACGACCTCGATGTCGGCGCCGGACTCGACGACGGCCCGGTAGAAGTTGCGGCCGATGCGGCCGAAGCCGTTGATGCCTACCTTGACGGTCACTGTGATCAAACCTTTCGACTGGAGTCGATGGACATGCCCACGGGCGATCCTGCGACGACCAGCGGCCGGTCTAGGCAGCCCGTGGTACCGGGGTCAACCCTAGTGCTCAGAACGCCCCACGGTCGAAGCCGTCTCCGCCCCAACGAGCAGGTCAGGACGTAGGTCACACCCCGAAGGTGACCGGCACCACGCCTCGGTGAGCGCCGGGTGTCGTGCGGGTGTCGGGAAGGTGGCTGCGGCATACCCACGGGGGTATCTGTCTCGCCGCGGGTCGCGTCAGACGCGACTACTCGAGCATGTCGGGGGTGAGGCTGGCCTCGGTCGGCGGGATGCCCAGGTCGACCGCCTTCTTGTCGGCCATCGCGAGCAACCGGCGGATCCGTCCGGCGACCGCGTCCTTGGTCATGGGCGGGACCGCCAGCTGACCCAGCTCCTCGAGCGACGCCTGCTTGTGCTGCAGGCGCAGCGCGCCGGCCTCCTTGAGATGATCAGGGGCCTCGTCACCGAGGATCTCCAGGGCACGCTCGACCCGAGCTCCGGCGGCGACCGCGGCCCGGGCAGATCGGCGCAGGTTGGCGTCGTCGAAGTTGGCCAACCGGTTGGCCGTCGCCCGGACCTCGCGGCGCATCCGCCGCTCTTCCCAGGCCAGCACCGCGTCGTGGGCGCCCATCTTGGTGAGCATCGCCGCGATCGCGTCTCCGTCGCGGATGACGACGCGGTCGACGCCGCGGACCTCCCGCGCCTTGGCCTGAATGCCCAGCCGGCGGGCCGCGCCGACCAGAGCCAGGGCTGCCTCCGGCCCGGGGCAGGTCACCTCCAAGGCACTGGAACGCCCCGGCTCGGTGAGCGACCCATGCGCGAGGAATGCCCCGCGCCAGGCTGCCTCGGCGTCGCAGGCGCTGGCCGAGACCACCTTGGGCGGCAGTCCACGGACCGGGCGACCACGCGCGTCGACCAGCCCGGTCTGACGGGCCAGGGTCGCTCCGTCGTCGATCACCCGCAACACGTAGCGGCTGCCCCGGCGCAGTCCCCCACCGGACATGACGACCACCTCGGCTCGGTGCCCGTAGACCTCGGCGATGTCCCGACGCAGACGGCGCACGGCGTTCGCCGTGTCCAACTCGGCCTCAATGACGATGTGACCGCCGACGATGTGCAAGCCCCCGGCAAAACGAATCGTGGCCGACACTTCCGCTTTGCGGCAGCACGGTTTGGCGACGGGGAGCCGGGACAGCTCGTCCTTCACCCGTGCCGTCATGGCCATGACTCTCGAACCTGCCTCGTCTCGTGATCGCCCGTCCGCAAACCGACCCACCCCTGTGGTGACGAATGCCGCGTCAGCCTAGCCGATCCCACGTGTTCGTAACGCCCCTGGGTGAGCCCGGTTTGGGCCACCAGGAACCCTCGTCGCCGACCGGTCACCCGGACCTTGGATCAACTCCGGCGAGGGCCGCTGCGTTTACCCCACGAGATCACGGTATGCCGCCGCGAGCCGCAGCGCATCGTGTTGGCCGCAACGTCCGGTCGCAGCCACCGGCGCGCTGACCAGCGTGGCGCCGAGGTCACCGGCGACCGCGCGCACCTCGGCCTCGTCGTCCAACACGCTGGGGTCGGCCAGGACGGTGTCCAGGCGCAGGTCCGGGGCGTGCCGGGCGAACGACAACAAGTGATCGACGGCCCGGAATCCCTTCGTCTCGCCCTGATGCACATCGAGGTTGAGATTGAGAACCCGGCGGGCCGGGGTGCGCAGCAAGGCATCGCGGACGTCCGGAACGAGGACGTGCGGTAGCACCGAGGTGAACCACGACCCCGGTCCGAGGAAGACCCAGTCGGCCTCCTCGATTGCGGCCAGGGCCTCGGGGCAGGGCACCGGTCGGTCCGGGTGCAGCCGGATCGCGTCGACGCGGCCGCGCGTGCTAGCCACCCGGTGTTGGCCGCGGACCACACTCACCCCATCAGGGTCGTCGGGATCGACCCCGACCACGTCCGCCTCGATCTCCAGCGGCTCCCCTGCCATTGGCAGCACCCGACCCCGCGAGTCCAGGAGCCGCCCGACGAGATCGAGTCCAGCGACGGTGTCGCCCAGTTGGTCCCACAGGGCGACGATGAGCAGGTTGCCCATCGCGTGTCCGGCCAGCGGCCCGTCGCCGCCGAACCGGTGTTGCAGGACGTCACGCCAGATCTGGCCCCACGGGCGATCGTCGCAGAGGGCCGCCAGGGCCATCCGCAGGTCTCCCGGTGGCAGGACGTCGAATTCGGCCCGCAGCCGCCCAGAGGATCCACCGTCATCGGCGACGGTGACCACGGCGGTCACCCGGTCGGTGACCAGCCGAAGCGCCGTGAGCGACGCGGCCAGCCCGTGCCCGCCCCCCAGCGCCACCACGCGTGGCCCGTTCATCGGTCACTCACGACCGAGGTCACGGTGCACCAAGAAGGGCGCCACTCGTTCCTGATCCAGGCGGGCCGCCAATGCCTCGGCCATGGCCACCGAACGGTGCTTGCCGCCGGTGCAGCCGATCGCCAAGGTGACGTACCGGCGGCCCTCCCGGACGTAGCCGGTGAGCACTGGGTCCAACATGGCCAGCACGCCGTCGAGGAACTCGGTCACCCCGGCCTGGCGCAGGACGTAGTCGGCCACTGGTTGGTCGGCCCCGGTCAGGGCCCGCAGCTCCGGCACCCAGAAGGGGTTGGGCAGGAAGCGCATGTCCAGAACGAAGTCGGAGTCGAGCGGGACGCCGTACTTGAAGCCGAAGGACATCACCGCCAGCCGCACCCGGGATGCCGTGCTGGCCTCGAGCAGCGAGGAGATCTTCGCGTGCAGCTGGTGCACGTTGAGGCCGGAGGTGTCGACGATGATGTCGGCCTCGGAGCGCAGGTCGGCCATGAGAGCCCGTTCGGCGGTGATCGCGTCCAAGAGCCGGCCGGTGCCCTGCAATGGGTGCGGGCGCCGAACGCTCTCGAATCGCCGGACCAGCGCCTCGTCGGTCGCGTCGAGGAAGACCAGCACCGGTCGACGCGGACCGCCCGTGAGCTGGTCGAGCAATGCCGCATCCTGCCCGGACAGCCAGCGGGTACGCGCGTCGATGACGACCGCCAGCCGCGGCGACGGCCCACCCGCGGCCGGTGGGCGAGCACGCTCGCGCAGCGACTCCAACTCGGTGAGCAGTTGGGGGGGCAGGTTCTCCACGACGTGCCAACCGTGGTCCTCGAGGGCCTTGGCCACGGTGGACCGGCCCGCCCCACTCAACCCGGTGATGACGACCAAGGGAGGCCGGCCGCCGTCGGGGACCTCACGAAGGGCGAGCGCGGGCTCGGGCCGCGTCTCCTCGGGCATCTGATTCCCTCCGGTCAGTCGAGGACTTCTCCAGTCGTCACGTTAACGCTCACCGGGGTCGAAGCCGAGTCCCGGGCCAGCGCGACGACGATCGCGTCGGCCAGAGCGGGCCCGATGCCGGGAACGTCCCGCAGCTGCTCGGGCGTAGCGGCGCGCAGTTTGCGCACCGACCCGAAGTGGGCCAGCAGGGCGGCCCGCCGGGACGGACCGAGTCCGGGTATGCCGTCGAGCACCGATTCGGTCATGGCCTTGGTCCGGCGCTGGCGGTGGAAGGCGATGGCAAAGCGGTGTGCCTCGTCCCGCACCCGCTGCAACAGGTAGAGCCCTTCGCTGGTGCGCGGCAGGATCACCGGGAAGTCCTCCCCCGGCGTCCACACCTCCTCGAGCCGCTTGGCCAGGCCGACCACCGGCAGGGCGTCCACCCCGAGTTCGGCGAGCACCGCGGCGGCGACCCGGGCCTGCGGGAGGCCACCGTCCACGACCAGCAACTGTGGCCGATACGAGAACTTGCGCGGGCGCCCGGTGTCGGGGTTGACCCCGGGGGCGGGCGGCATACCGGGACCGTCGGTGAGCGACGCGTCCGGGAGGACCGCCGCCTCGGCCGCGAGCAGTCGCGAGAACCGGCGCTGGAGGACCTCACGCATCGCCGCGAGGTCATCGACCCCGGCCGCGTCCGACGCACCGCCGGCGACCGCCGACCGCACGACAAACCGGCGGTACTCGGCGGGCCGGGCGAGACCGTCCTCGAAGACGACCATCGACGCGACGACATTGGTTCCCTGGACGTGGGAGACGTCGAAGCACTCGATCCGCAGCGGAGCCTCGGCCAGGCCGAGTGCATCCTGCAACTCCTTCAGGGCGACGCTGCGTGCGGTCAGGTCACCCGCCCTGCTCAGTTTGTGCCGAGCCAAGGCCTGGCCTGCGTTGCGTTGGACGGTCTCCATGAGGGCTCGCTTGTCACCCCGGCGGGGCACCCGCAACTCGACCGAGGCGCCCCGGTGCGAGGCCAGCCACGAGGCGAGCGGGGCCGGGTCGGCCGGCAGTCCCGGGACGAGGACTTCCCGCGGGATCCCCTCTGGCGGCTGATCGCCGTATACCTGTTGCAGCAGATGCTCGACGAGGTCGGGGAGCTCCTCGTGTTCCTTCTCGACCACCCAACCGCGCTGACCCCGAATCCGGCCACCGCGGACATGGAACACCTGGACGGCCGCCTCCAGGTCGTCGTCGGCGATGGCGAAGACGTCCGCGTCAGTGGCATCGCCCAGGACCACGGCGTTCTTCTCCAACGCCTTGGTGAGCGCGGTGAGGTCGTCCCGCAGTCGGGCGGCGCGCTCGAACTCCAATTCGGCGGCC
The DNA here is from genome assembly GCA_964573925.1 of uncultured Intrasporangiaceae bacterium. GTDB lineage: Bacteria > Actinomycetota > Actinomycetes > Actinomycetales > Dermatophilaceae > Phosphoribacter. The sequence continues at coordinate 2,139 of CAZNLX010000092.1, read as the reverse complement.
GCCTCCTGCATGGCCCGTTCGGTGCGCCGCACGAAGCGACTGGTGTTGCCGGCCATGAAGTCGCAGAACTCCTCGGCGATGGCCCGGTGCTCGTCCTGCGTCACCCGGCCCACGCACGGCGCCGCGCACTTGTCGAGATATCCCAGCAGACAGGGTCGCCCGCTCTGGCCGGCCCTCGTGAAGACGCCCGTCGTGCAGGTGCGCATCGGGAAGACGCGCAGGAGGAGGTCGAGGGTCTCCCGGATCGCCCAGGCGTGCGAATAGGGCCCGAAGTAGCGGGTTCCCTTGCGCTTGGCACCACGCATCACCAGGGCTCGGGGGAAAGCTTCGCCCAGCGTCACGGCGAGGAAGGGGTAGGACTTGTCGTCCCGGTAGCGCACGTTGAAGCGTGGGTCGAACTCCTTGATCCAGGCGTATTCCAATTGGAGCGCCTCGACCTCGTTCGCCACGACCGTCCACTCGACGCCTGCACCGGTGCGCACCATCGTCGCGGTTCGTGGGTGCAGCGCCGCGAGGTCCTGGAAGTAGGAGGACAGGCGCGGCCGCAGCGACTTGGCCTTCCCGACGTAGATCACCCGTCCGGCGGCATCCCGGAAGCGGTAGACCCCCGGGTCGAGAGGGATCGTTCCGGGGGCCGGTCGGTACGTCGACGGGTCGGCCACGGCCTCACTCTAGGAGCGCGGACCGACCAGTCGTGACCCGACGGTCAGGAGACGCTGATGCCGTCGCCGGACACGGTGACGGTCTTGCCGGCCAGCGGGGCCTTGGCGGGGCCGCTGATCACGGCGCCGGTGGCCGCGTCGAACACGCTGTTGTGGCAGCCACACGTGATCTGGGAGTTCGCGATCGTGCTCACGGTGCAACCGGCGTGGGTGCAGATCGCGCTGAACGCCTTGAAGGTCCCGGCGGTCGGCTGGGTGACGACGACTTTGCCAATCACCTTCCCGCCGCCGACCGGGATGTCGGCCTTCTTGAGCGCCTCGGACGCGGCCGAGGCCGCCCCGGCGACCTGCGAGGCCACCGAGGAACCGCTGCCCGAGCCACAGGCGGCGAGCGATCCAGCGGCGGCGGTGGCGGCTCCTGCGGCACCGGCCGCCTGCAGCACGGTGCGTCGGGTCGGGTGAGTGGTCATGCCGGTCCTCCGTTGCTCGTTGGGTCGCTGCACCCCAGCATGCCCGGCGCCGCCGGAGCACACCACCCGACCCACGGGCACACCCACCTGTCCGATTGGGCAGTCATCCGGCGTTTGAGCGACCTTGCGGCATAACGACACGGGAACAACCAGCGCACAGGTAGCGACTAAACCGGCTGGTGCCCGTACTCTGCACCCTAGTCCGCGGTCGTCGCGGAGTCCGGAGGATGCGCCGGACAAAGATCCACAGGAGGAACTGTGCAGCAGCGTTCCATTGTTCGACTCGGCGTGCCGCTCGCGGTGGCCGCTCTGGCCCTGTCGGCGTGCGGTAGCCGCGAGGCGAGCACCACGAGCACGGCCGGCGCCGGCGCCGCAACCAAGGTTGCCAAGATCGGCGTCATCGCGCCGATGTCTGGTGGCCTGTCCGCCCTCGGCCTGGGCATCAAGAACTCGGTTGACCTGGCGATCAAGCAGGCCAACGAGACCAACGCGGTCCCCGGCTGGAAGTTCGAGCTCGCCGCTCAGGACGACGAGGCCAAGCCTGAGGTCGGGAAGAACGCCGCGACCAAGCTCTCCTCGGACGACGCGGTCCTCGGTGTCGTTGGCACGCTGAACTCGTCGGTCGCCCAGTCGACCGTCCCGGTTCTCGCCGCCGCCAACATCGCGCAGGTCTCGCCCGCCAACACCAACCCCACCCTGACCCAGGGTGCGGACGCGGCAGCGAAGAAGCGCCCGTACACCAACTACTTCCGCACCTGCACCACCGACGCGGTTCAGGGTCCGTTCGCGGCCCAGTTCCTCCTCGGCGCGGGGATCAAGAGCGTTGCGACGATCCACGACAAGAAGACCTACGGCCAGGGCCTGGTCGACGCCTTCACCGCCGAGTTCAAGAAGGGCGGCGGCAACGTCGTCGCGGCCGAGACCATCGGTGAGAACGACAAGGACTTCTCTGCGGTCATCTCCAAGATCAAGCCGGCTGCCCCGGCCGCGATCTACTACGGCGGCGA
>CAZNLX010000091.1:0-6951 GCA_964573925.1 uncultured Intrasporangiaceae bacterium | reverse complement strand
GACGAGGGTGAGGGCCTCGTCGGCTCGCACCGAGTTGCCCAATCGCAGGCTGAGGACGACGAGCAGCGTGAGCGCCGCCCACAGTGGTCGATGGCCGACCAGACGGAAGCGTCCGGGACGGCGCGGGCGCCGGGTGAGATCGCCGACGAGGACCGCCCAGCGCGCCAACGGGGTGGGGGCAGCGTGGCGGGACACGTAGGGGCCGGAACGCTGCCCGCGAGACTCCCCGTCGTGCACAGCGGTGGTGACGCTCATGAGGCTCAGGACGCGCGGGAAACGGGAGTTCGGGCAGCAGTGCCACGCTGCGCGACGGCGACCGGCTCAGGCTGGCGGTGGCGCCCGCCGGTGCTGCGGCGTTCGCGCAGGCGGCGCCGCTCCAGCCGGCCACGTTGGAAGCCCAGCCAGGCCACAGGCCACAGGATGTAGGCACCGAGCGCGGCGAAGACCGTCGTCGCCCAGAACCTGCCGATCCCATAGACCCACATCCCGTGGACGAGACCGGCCACCGCCACCGCCTGGGTGACGACGAGATAGGGGACCATGAACCGCCGGACGCGCGCGGCAATGTGCACCGGGCCGCGCTGTTGCCCCGACGGCACCCATTCCTCGACCCGTCCGGACAACATGTCCGCGATGCAGAAGACGTGGGCGAAGCCGTAGATCGCCTGAACGCGCAGCACCTCGACCCGCCAGGGCACATGGGACACCAACGGCATGACGACGAACCACTGCAGGACGACACCGAGCAGCGGAAGCATGTTGATCGGCTCGACGTGCCCGGGCAGCCACAACACCATGACCAGCAGAGGGGCCGGCGCGATGAAGGCATTGACGGCGGTCGTCACGTAGTAGAGCAGTCCGGACCAGAAGCTGAGCCGCTGCACCCTGGTCATCGTCGGGTCGCTGCGGAACGACCGGTCGGCGACCAGGCTCAGGGTGCCCTCGCACCACCGATATTGCTGGGCGATGAACCGATCGATGTCGTCGGGACAGGTCCCCTTGCTCAGCAACGCCGGGACGTATCGGACCCGGAATCCTTCGCGAGCCATTCGCACCCCGGTGAAGATGTCCTCGCTGTGCCCGATTTGCGGGAAACCCCCGATTCGGTCCAGTGCCGACCGGCGGTAGATCGCCGAGGTCCCCACGCAGATCGCTGCCCCGATCGCGTCGCGGGAGGGCTGGATGAAGCGGAAGAAGAGCTCCTGGGTCGCTCCGGCGCAGCGCTGCAACCACGACTGGTCGACATCGACGTCGAAGTACTGCGGCGTCTGGACGATGCCGACCGCCGGGTCCTCGAGATACGGCAGGGTTTCCTTGAGGAATTCGGGCCGAGGGACGAAATCAGCATCGAGGAGCAGAATGACATCCCCGGAGCTGCGGGCCAGCCCGTATTGCAGATTCCCGGCCTTCTTGAATTCCGACGTCGGCCGGGCGAGATATTGATATCCCCAGTGGCCCGCCAGGGCCGCGACCTCGGCGCGCCCGGCGTCGTCCAGGACGTAGACGGTCAAGGCACCCGGGTAGGACAGGCGCGCGACATGGGCGTAGGTGTTCTCCAAGAGGTCCAGCGGCTCACCGCAGGTCGGCAGGAGGACATCGACCGAGGGGTATGCCGTGGGCTGCCAGGCGCTGACCGTCCGGCGATGGGTGTGCGCCGAGATCGTCCGGGCGAAGGTCGAGGTCCGCAAGGTGACCGCCTGTTCGATCATCCACAGCAGGACCGGCACGAGGAAGGCGATCGTCGCGGCGGAGTGCAGCGCCATTCCTCCCATGCTCACCGCCACGCCGAGAAAGGCCAGGGCCGAGGCGACGAACAACCACCGATGTTGCGGGGATGCGAGATAGGCCACCTTCTCCGGCCGGGACGGCGGGACCGGCAGGGCACGCGCCGATGTCTGCGGCGCGGCTCGGCGCACGGCACTGGGCATGGCTCGACGAACCCCCTCGTGAGCTACTTCCGCATCAACCGGATTGCCCCGGAGTCAACGATCGCGGCGCCCCCACCGCGATGTCGGTCCGATCCGGCCCTTGTCGCCCATGAAAGTAACACCGTCGCGCAGAGGAGCCAAAAGACACCCCGCTCTTCGTTGATCCAAATTAACGGCGCCGAGAAAGATCGGCCCGTCCGATCAGAATGCCAGTGTCTGGGCCCGACGTCGGATCTCGGTCTTGAAGCCCGCGGCGAGCGCGGCCAGCGGGGTGTCGCCGCCCGGCAGGGTGGCATCGACGGTGTGCAACCATCGGATGATCTCCAGGTCGCTCATCCCCCCGTCGGCCAGGACGGTGAACGTCCCCTTGAGTTCAGGGCGCGGACCGGTCGCACCGAGGAAGTCGGTGGGCACCGCCAGCGCCCGGTTGGGGCCCACCCGGTGGGTGAGCAGCTCGCGGTCGGCCACGTGCTTGCGCACTCGGGACAGGGCGATGCCGTAGCGAGCGGCGACATCCGGCAGATACGTCCAGTCCCCCACGAGCGCCTCCAGGGCAGCCTCGGCGTCCTGAACGCCGCTGTCGGAGGCAGCTGCGTCCGCGAGCTGGGTGGGGTAATCCGGGCTACTCACGGGTCATAGCCTGCCAGAACGCGGTCTCGGACGGCATCCAACGCCGCCCGGGGGCGCCCATCGGGACACCTCGGTCGCGCCCGGCACCGTTGTCACACCCGACACTAGAGTCACACTGATCACACGCGCCTGCACGGCCACGCGGCATACCCCACGTAAACTCCCTCCGTGACGACCGGGCCTGACGAGACCGACGAGCGCGTGCTCGGCGGGCGTTACCGGCTGCTGCGGCGGATCGCCGACGGCGGGATGGCCACCGTCTACCTTGCCGTGGACGAGCGCCTGGGACGACGAGTCGCCGTCAAGGTGTTGCGGCCCGATCTGGCCCGGGACGAGGGCTTCGTCGGGCGGTTCCACCGGGAGGCCCAGCTCGCAGCCGGACTGTCCCACCCCAACATCGTCGCCGTCCACGACTTCCACGAGTCCGCCGGACGACCCGGTGAGGACCTGTACCTCGTCATGGAGTACGTCGAGGGCCAGACCCTGCGACAGAAGCTCATCGACGGCGGCGCGATGACCGTCCGACAGGCCGTGCGGACCATCACCGCCATCCTCGCCGCCCTGGACGAGGCCCACCGCGCCGACTTGGTCCACCGGGACGTCAAGCCGGAGAACGTCCTGGTCCGCGACGACGGCACGATCAAGGTCACCGACTTCGGGCTGGCCCGCGCGGTCACCTCCAGTACCCGGACGAGCACCACCGGCATCCTCATGGGCACTGTGTCCTACCTCGCGCCCGAGCAGGTCGACGGGGATCGCGCCGACGCCCGCAGCGATGTGTATGCCGCAGGCCTGCTGCTCTACGAACTGCTGACCGGGCAACGGGCCTTCCAAGGCGACAACCCTGCTCACGTCATGTATCAGCACGTGCACGGCGAGGTCCCGCTGGCCTCAGACCGGGTGAGCACGGTGCCACTGGAGCTCGACCAAGCCATCGCCAAGGCGACGGCGCGCGACCCCGAGGAACGGCCGGAAACGGCCGGCGCCCTCATCACCGTGCTGCGCAACGCCGTGCGCCAGCTGTCGGACGAGGAACTGGACGCCGCCCCCACGTTCGTGGCCGGGATGGCCCCAGGAACGCAGCCGGTCGCGCGCACCACGGCGGGCGTCGACGATCTGGCGGCGGTCCCGCCCGAAGGGTCCGGGACGCTCCAGCCCGGCGGCGGCCTACCGGTCACTGCGGTGCTGCCGCTCGCTGGCGTGGCAGCGGCCACCGAGCGGCTCACGGTGGCCACCATCCCGGCCAGCGACAGCTCGGTCGATGGCGTCGGCGCAGCCCCGGTTCAGGGCGAACCGGCCGGCACCGCCGACCCGGATCTCCCGGCGACGCACGCCAGCCGGAACGACCGCCCCCGGCGCCGACGCCGGATCTGGCCATGGGTGCTCGCCCTGCTCCTCGTCGCCGGTGCGGCCGGCGGCTGGTGGTGGTACGACACGACCGGACCGGGGGCGATCAGGACCGTCCCGACCCTGGTCCACTTGTCCCTGGCCGACGCCGAGAAGGCGCTCGGCACGGCCGAATTGCGCGCGTCCGTCACCGAGGCGTTCAGCGAGACCGAACCCAAGGGCCAGGTCATCTCCGCCGACCCGGCCCCCGGGGCCCTCGTCGCGAAGCGCTCGGCAGTGACCCTCGTGGTCTCCAAAGGCCAGGAACGATTCGCGGTCCCGAACCTCGTCAACGCGACCCGCGGTGATCTCGAGCGTCTCCTCGCCGAACGGACCCTCACCCTCGGGGCGGTCACCGAAGAGTTCAGCGAGACCGTCGCCAAGGACGTCGTCATCCGCCAGGATCCCGCCCCGGACACCCAGGCCAAACGCGACGCCCCCGTTGCGGTCGTGGTGAGCAAGGGCCGCCAGCCCATCACGGTGCCCAGCGTGGTCAACAAGCCGCTCGCCGACGCGACCAAGACCTTGGAAGGCCTGGGGCTCAAGATCGCCGCCGGTGATCCGGTGAACAGCGAAACGGTGCCGGAGGGGGCGATCATCTCCCAGGACCCGGCCACCGGCACGCTGTTCAAGGGCGACACGGTCAAGGTCGTCGTCTCGAAGGGCCCGGTGCTCATCCAGGTCCCGGACGTCACCCTCAAGAAGGCCACCGAGGCCGAGAAGATCCTCAAGGACCTCGGCCTGCAGGTGAAGATCTCCAAGGTCTTCGGCGGCGTGCTCAAGACGGTGCGCTTCCAGGACCCGGCCGCGGGCACCATGGTGCGGCGCGGCACGACGATCACGCTCACCGTCATCTGAGCACGCGGCATACCTCGTGGCCCTGTCCCCTGCCCGCGCGCGCACCGTCGCGACCGTCCTGCTCGTCGGTCTCACGGCGGTCTGGGGGTCGACCTTCTTCCTCATCCGCGATCTCGTGCAGACGGTCCCGCCGGTGGACTTCCTCGCCGTGCGCTTCTCTCTCGCCGCCGTCCTCATGGTCGTCATCTTCTGGCGGCCGCTGCGCGCGCTGAGCCGGCGGGACTGGCTCATCTCGGCGGTGCTCGGTTCGCTCTACGGGGTGGCCCAGATCCTCCAGACGATCGGGCTGGCGCACACCGATGCGTCGGTGTCGGGCTTCGTCACCGGCACCTACGTCGTGCTCACCCCCGTCTTCACCGCGCTGCTGCTGCGCGAGCGCGTCCCGGCCAGCACCTGGTATGCCGTGGCCCTCGCCACCGCGGGCCTGGCCCTGTTGTCGCTCAACGGCTTCTCCGTCGGGATCGGCGAGGGCTTGACCCTCGGTGCGGCCGCGCTCTATGCCTTGCACATCATCGGCCTGGGCCGGCTGTCGACGCCCGACCGGGCCACCGGGATGTCGGCGGTCCAGATGCTCGTCATCGCCGGGCTCTGCCTGGCTGCCGCGTTGCCGGACGGGATGATCTGGCCGGTCGGGGCAGGTCAGTGGACCGCCGTCGTCTACATGGCCACCGCCGCGGGCGTCCTCGCTCTGTGGGCGCAGACCTGGGGGCAGGCGCACATGTCGGCCACCCGGGCGGCCATCGTCATGACCTTGGAGCCGGTCTTCGCGGCCGGCTTCGCCGTCGCCTTCGGCGGTGAGTCCCTCGGCTGGCGGATGCTCGTCGGCGGTGCCCTCGTTCTTGCGGCGATGTACACCGTGGAGCTCGTCGGCCGTCGCCCCGAATCGACCACTCCTCCGGCCGAGTACCTCCACCACGAGGTCTGAGCTCGGCCAGGACCGGTCACCCGTGCTGCGGGCCGCCTCGCAGCAATGCGGTCACCACGTCGATGGCGTATGCCGTCGCCGCGTCGTCGACATCGAGGTGCCAGACCAGGCGCACGAGGTCGGGCGCGGCGGCATACATCCGCACGCCCTGCTGCCCAGCGGCGGCGACGAGATCCTTGGCGGCCCACGACGTGCCGCCTGTCGAGAGCATGACGATGTTCGTCTCGACCGTGGCCGCCTCGACACACCCCGGGGCGGCCTCGGCGAATGCCTCGGCCGCTCGGCGGGCCCGGGTGTGGTCGTCGGCGAGCCGGTCGAGGTGATGGTCCAAGGCGTGCAGCCCAGCCGCGGCGAGGATGCCGACCTGACGCATCCCGCCGCCGTATCGCTTGCGCCAGATCCGGGCCTGCGCCATCGCCTCGGCCGATCCCACGAGAACCGAGCCGACCGGGGCCCCGAGCCCCTTGGAGAGGCAGACCGACACGGTGTCGAAGTGGGCGGCATACTCCGCGAGGGCGACCCCGGAGGCGACATGCGCGTTCCAGAGGCGGGCACCGTCCAGGTGCATGGCGACCCCCAACGGACGGGTCGCAGCCCGCAGTTGACGCATCGCCCACAGCGGCTGGACCGTGCCGCCACCGAAGTTGTGGGTGTTCTCGACGACGACGAGAGAGGTGCACACCTGATAGGGCCCGACGCCGGTCTGGACCAGCCCGAGCGGGTCGGCGGGGTCGAGCAGCCCTCGCGGTGCGGTCCAGGTCCGTGAACTGATCCCGGAGAAGACGGCTGCGGCGCCCAGCTCGGCCCGCACGACGTGCGCGAGGCTGTCGCAGACGAGCTCCTCCCCCGGGCGCACATGCAGCCGCAAACCGAGTTGGTTGGCCATCGACCCGGTCGGGGTGAACAAGCCGGCCTCGTGGCCGAGCATGGCGGCGACCCGTTCCTGCAGGGCCAGGACGGTCGGGTCCTCACCGAAGACGTCGTCGCCGACCTCGGCCCGGGCCATGGCGGCCCGCATCGCCGCGGTGGGGCGGGTAAGGGTGTCGGACAGCAGGTCCGCGCGCCAGGTGCCCACGGGTCAGGCCGGGACGTCCGCCGAGAGCATCTCGGCGACGAGGAAGGCCAGCTCGAGGCTCTGCCGGTGGTTGAGCCGCGGGTCGCAGACCGTCTCGTAGCGCTTCTCCAGATCGGCGTCGACGATCTTCGTCGACCCGCCGATGCACT
>CAZNLX010000090.1:0-6976 GCA_964573925.1 uncultured Intrasporangiaceae bacterium | reverse complement strand
ACCGATCGCCAGACCGGCCTCGGTCTGACCCTTCGGGAGGCTGCCGACGCCGGAGCGGATGAGTTCGGCGACGACCGACCCGTTGTAGAGGGTGAGGCCGGTGATGACTGCCAGCAACGGGAAGGTGTTGCTCGGCAGGCTGGAGGCGAAGTTGAACGCCACGAGGTAGAACGTGAAGAACATGACGACGAGGACCGGGACCGACCGGAAGAACTCGACGACCACGGTGGCGAACCAGCGGATCACCCGGTTGGGTGACAGCCGCATCATCCCGAAGGCGACCCCGAACAGTCCGGCGAGGACCATCGAGATGAGGGCGGCCTTGAGGGTGTTGAGCAGTCCGGGCAGCAGGTAGTTGACCCAGATGTCTCCCGTGGAGAAGGGGAGCCACTTGGCCGACTGCAGTTGGCCCTTGTCGGCGAACCGCAGGATCGCGACGACGAACAGCGCGATGACGACGACGATCGAGCCGGCTGCGACGAGCCGGTGCCGGGACCGTGCGCGAGGTCCCGGGTTGTCGAAGAGGACCGAGGCGCTCATCGCTTCACCGCCAACTTGTTGGACAGGTAGGTGGTGAGCAGACCCATGGGGAGGGTCAGGGCCACGAAACCGAGGGCGACGACGAGGAAGATCGGCACGAGCAGGTCACTGCGGAACTCGATCATCTCCTTCATGAGCCCGCTGATCTCCGCGACACCGATCGCCGTGGCGACGGTGGTGTTCTTCGTCAGGGCGATGAGGGTGTTGCCCAGCGGGGTGATCGCGCCGCGGAAGGCCTGCGGCAGGAGCACCTCGGTGAGACTCTGACCGAAACTCAACCCGATCGAGCGGGCCGCCTCGGCCTGCCCGAGGCCGACCGTGTTGACTCCCGAACGCAGCGCCTCGCAGACGAAGGCCGCGTGGTAGATCGACAGCCCGATGACCGCCCACACGAGGTTGTCCCGCTTGATGTCGTCGCTGACGCTCAGACCGAGGTTGACGATGAAGCCGATGTTGCAGAAGACGATGATGAGGGTGAGCGGTGTGTTGCGCACGAGGTTGACGTAGAGCGCCCCGACGCGTTGCAGGAATGGCACGGGGGACACCCGCATGATGGCCACGATCGTGCCGATGACGAGGGAGCCGACCGCCGAACCGAGCATCAACAGGACGGTGATGCCGAAGGCGGCGAGGATGTTGTATTGCGCGAAGAGCTCGCCCATGCGGTGGCTTCCTCTCGTGCGGGATGGGGTCCGGTGCCGCTGTGGGGGGTATGCCGCCCGCTCAGGTGAGCGGGCGGCATACCCGAGCCGACATCGGCGGACGGGCCGAGGTCAGGAGCAGGCGTCCGGGGTCGGCGGGTTGCCGGTGCCTGGCTTGTAGCCGGCCGGGCCGAGGTTCTTCTCGACGGACTTCTGCCATTCGCCGCTGGAGACGTACTTCTTGATGGCGTCGGTCACCTTCGTGCAGAACTCGACGTCACCCTTCTTGAGCCCGACGCCGTACTTCTCCGTGGAGAACGTCTTGCCGACGACCTTGAGCTTGCCCTTGTTGGCTTCCTGCGAGGCGTAGCCGGCGAGGATGGTGTCGTCCGTCGTCAGCGCGTCGACGTTCTTGGCCAGGAGCGCATCGACACAGAGGGTGTAGGTGTCGTACTCCTGGAGGTTGACGCCCGGGACCTTCGCGGCGACGTTCTTGGCCGAGGTCGAACCCTTGACCGAGCAGAGCTTCTTGCCGTTGAGCGACTCGACCCCGGTGATCGAGGTGTCGTCCGCACGGACGAGCAGGTCCTGGCCGGCGATGAAGTAGGGCCCGGCGAAGGACACCGTCTGCTTGCGGGCGTCGGTGATCGAGTAGGTGCCCACGACGTACTTGACCTGACCGGTCGAGATGAGCGTCTCCCGTTGAGCGGACACGGCCTCGACGAACTCCGGCGTGCCGAGGTTGAGTTCCTTGGCGATGTACTTCGCCAGGTCGACGTCCATGCCGGTGTAGTCGGCGCCGCTCTTGAGGCCCAGGCCCGGCTGGTCGAACTTGATGCCGATCTTCACGGTGGTCCCGGCGCCACCTCCGCCGCCCCCGCAGGCCGCCAGGCCGATCGCAACACCGACGGCAGCGATGGCGACGGTGATTCGTCCGAATCTCATTGACATTCCTCCTGTGTGATTCACGGTGTCCTGCGAGAGCAGAGTGGGGAGTTCAGTGGGTGAGGATCTTGCCGAGGAAGTCCTTGGCCCGGGCCGAGCGAGGGCTGGTGAAGAAGGTGTCCGGGGTGGCCACCTCGACGATCTCGCCGTCGGCCATGAAGACGACGCGGTCGGCCGCCCGCCGGGCGAAGCCCATCTCGTGCGTCACGACGATCATCGTCATGCCCGACTTGGCCAATCCGGTCATCACCTCGAGGACCTCGTTGACCATCTCCGGGTCCAGCGCAGAGGTGGGTTCGTCGAAGAGCATGACCTTGGGCTCCATCGCCAGGCTGCGGGCGATCGCCACACGCTGCTGCTGGCCACCGGAGAGCTGGGCCGGGTACTTGTCCGCCTGGGCCGTCACGCCGACGCGCTCGAGCAACTCACGGGCTCGGGTCTCCGCCTCGGCCTTGCTCTTCTTGCGGACCTTGATCGGGCCGAGCGTGACGTTCTCGAGGATCGTCTTGTGGGCGAAGAGGTTGAAGGACTGGAAGACCATCCCGACATCCGAGCGCAATTGCGCCAGAGCCTTGCCCTCGTCCGGCAACGGCTTGCCGTCGATGGTGATCGTTCCGGTCTCGAACGGTTCGAGCCGGTTGATCGTCCGGCACAGCGTCGACTTGCCCGACCCGGAGGGCCCGAGCACGACGACGACCTCACCACGCCCGACGGTGAGGTCGATGTCCCGCAGGACGTGGAGGTCGCCGAAGTGCTTGTTGACCCCGCTGATGACGACCATCGCTTCCTTCGTCGGGGCGGCGGCCAACGGCGGCTCATCACCCTCGGCGGGTCGCGCGGTGTGCCTGGGATCACGTGGCGCCTCGGTCATGCGGGTCAACGTATCGGTTCGCGGGGGATTTCGGCAGGGCGAGCGGTGCTTTCCGAGACCGTCAACAATGGAACGACATGGTTCGGGGTTCTGCGGAAGGGTTTGCATCAACGCGCAGCGGGGGACCTCCGGGATGGAGGTCCCCCGCTGCGGGGACAATCGCCGACGGGGTCAGCTGGGGATGCGGAAGACCTCGCCGGGGTGGATGAGGTCGGGGTTCTTGATGTTGTTGAGCTTGGCGATGTCTCGCCAGTTGACCCCGAAGCGCTTGCCGATCGCCGACAGGGTGTCGCCCTTGACGACGGTGTAGGTGCGCTCTGCGGGGGCAGCTGCCGCTGCGGCTGCTGCCGCCGCGGCAGCGTCGGCTTCGGCCTTGGCCTGGACGGCGGCCTGCTCGGCCGACATCGCATTGCCCTGCCCGTCGTAGCTCACCGAGGAGAGGACCTCGGGGGAGGCGGCGACGGCGTTCCCCTGGGGGTCGTAGCTCACCGAGGAGACCGTCTCGAGGGTCTCACCGGCTCCGGTGCCTGCATCTTCCAGCTGTGCCACGGGTGGCTCCTTTGTTGTGTGTGTCGCCGGGCGCGGCTCCGTCCGGCACCACGAGTCCCCCCCGTGGTGGTGGGCCGAGCCTCGCTCCCCGCGGCCGACCCACGCTCCCGGCCGCCGTGGGGCGCACCGACCGGCCGGTGTGGTCCACTGGACCGCATGACCCTCGGAGCGCGAACCCTCCTCGCGCTGTCGGCGATGGTCGCCCTGTCCGCCTGCGCGGCCCCCACCCTTGACCCAGGCACCGACAGTCCGGCCGTGCCGATCACGGCCCCGGGGAGCACGGCATACGGCGGTCCCGTCGGGGGGCTCGCATCCGAGCCCGGTCCGGCGGCCGCCTCGACGGCGCAGGCCCCAGCCACCCCGGGCACCCCGGCCGCCCCGGCGACCGCCGGCGCGGCGAGGACCCCCGCCCCGGTGACCATCTCGTTCGCCGGTGACGTCCACTTCGAGCGCCATGTCGCCGCGCTGCTCCGACGACCGGACGGGCTGGCCGAGTTGCGCCCCCTGCTCGGGGCGGCGGACATCTCGATCGTCAACCTCGAGACCTCGATCACGACACGGGGCACGGCGCAGCCCAAGCAGTTCACCTTCCGGGCACCGCCGTCGGCTCTTGACACCCTCGCCGCTGCCGGCGTCGATGTGGTCGGGATGGCCAACAACCATGCCGTCGATTTCGGACCGGTCGGTCTGACCGACACGCTGGCCGCGAAGGACGCCAGCCCGGTCCCGGTCATCGGCATCGGAACGGATGCGGCCGCTGCGTTCGCCCCCGCGGTCATCGACGTCCGCGGAACCTCGGTCGCCGTCATCGCGTCGACGCAGTATCCCGACTTCACGGCCCGGACCTTCCCGGCCGCAGACGGCCGCCCCGGCGTGGCGGTCAACGTCGACAACACGCGGCTGGTTGCGGCGGTGCGGGCTGCGCGCTCTCGCTTCGATGTCGTCGTCGTCTTCCTCCATTGGGGGACCGAGCGGCAGAACTGCCCCGACGCCGCACAGTTCGCCACGGCGGCCGCCCTGGAACGGGCCGGAGCCGACGTCATTGTCGGGGGACATCAACACCGCGTCCTGGGGGCCGGCTGGCTGGGCCGTGCCTACGTCGGCTACGGGTTGGGCAACTTCATCTGGTGGCTCAAGACGAAGACCGACGCCGATGCCGCCTCCGGTGTGCTCACCGTCGAGATCGACCCAGCGCTCGTCGCTGCCCGCGCGGCAATTCCCCGGGACCGATGGCCGACGCTCTCACCCGTGGTGCGGTCCGCCCGATACGCTCCCCTGACGATCTCCGCCGTCGACGGCATACCCAGACCGGCTGTCGCGCCCGCGGCCCGGCTGGCGGCCTGGGAGGCGGCCCGCGCGTGCACCACCTTGAGGGGAACACCATGACGTCCAGCCCGTCCCGCGACACGCGGGAACGGACCATCGCGGCACTCACCACGCCCGACCTGGCCGGGATCGTCGATCTCGTCGTCTGGGTCGAGGACGTCGACGGGGTGGCCACGGCGCACGCCGCGAACCACCTCGGGCGGACCCGGCTGTTCCCCGGCGGGCGCCAGGAGGTGCTCGCCGGCACCGACCCGATCGCCTCCCAGGACCCCATGGCCTTCCTCCCGTATGCCGGCCCGCACGGCGAGATCGCCAACGCCTGTCCGACCTCGTCGAGAGACAACGCCTACCCGTATGCCGCCGAGCGGCTCCTGTCCTTCTTCGCCGATCCGGATCGCAGTCCCGACCTGGCCATCGTCCACACGCCCAGGCACTACTTCCCCGACGAGGGCGGCCACCGCGGTGAGCACGGCTCGCTCGATGTCATCCAGTCGAGGGCGCCGCTCATCCTCTCCGGTGCGGGGGTGCGGCCGTTGGGCTTCCTCGACGCGCACGCTCGGCTGGTCGACGTCGGCCCGACCCTGGCCGTCCTCGCCGGGGTCCACGAGTCGGCGCTGCGCGACGCTCACGGCGAGCCGCTCGACGGACGTCCGCTGACGGCATACCTCGGCGGCCCTGCGCCACGCGCGGTCGTGGGGATCCTCTGGGATGGCGCACACTGCTCGGACCTGCTCCATCTGGCCGAGACGGGGGAGTTGCCCGCGGTCGCGCGGCTCATCGCCCGGGGCCTGGCCCTGCGCGGCGGGGCAGTGGCGCAGTTCCCCTCGATCACGCTCACCAACCACACGTCGATCCTCACCGGGGTGGGTCCGGGCCGGCACGGGGTCATGGGCAATGTCTACTTCGACCGGTCCACCGGCGAGCAGGTCGTGCCCAACGACGAGACGACCTGGCACCGGTCGGCCGAATGGCTGCGCGACTCGGTCCGCACGGTCTTCGAACTCGTGCCGGGCTTCACGGCCTGCGTCGATGAGGCGATCGACCGCGGTTCGGACTACTCGACGATGCGGCTCATCCGGGAGAGCGGCTCGGACAACGGGGCCGGTGGCTTGGGGGAACGGCTGCCGGAGGCCGCGGGCTCGCCGTTCCTGTCCGACCCCCGCTTCATCGCGGACGACGGCTACTTCCGCTGGGGGGTGTCCGTCGACGACATGGGCCTGGACCAGATGCGACGGCTGTATGCCGGTGGGCTGGCGACCGCGCCCCGGCTGACCTGGTGGGCCAATGTCGTCACCGATGCGGGGCACCATGCCGCCGGTCCCCGCTCGGCGGCGGCGCGGGAGTCGTTCCGTCAGGCCGATGCCCGGCTGGGGGTCTTCCTCGACCTGCTCGAGGCCCGCGGCGAACTCGACGAGGTGGCCATCCTGCTCACCGCGGACCACGGTTTCGAGGAGTCCGACCCGCAGGTCACCGGCTCGTGGCGCCCCGCGCTCGATGCGCTCGGGATCCCCTATCGCGACGAAGGCCCGGGGTTCGTCTACTTCCTCTGACCGCCGGTCAGGTCGACTGACGACTGGTCATTTCGGCGCGTCCGGCGGCAAAGGCGCGGTGGTTGATCTCCAGGTGGGCGGCCTTGACCCGCCGGTCCAGGACCGCAGCCCACTCGGCCTCCGGCAGCTCGATCATCGTCGAGAGCGCCCCCAGGAGCACGACGTTCGCGACGAACTTGTTGCCGAGTTCCTCGGCCACCCGGGCTCCGTGGATCCAGACCAGCCGCCGCCCGGCGTCGGCAAAGGCCGCTGCGATCGCGCCGTCGCCCGGGTAGTGCGCGCCGCCGGTGATGACCGTGATCGGTTCGATGGCGAAGTCGTTGACGATGGCCGTGCCGCCCGGGGCCAGCAGGGCGGCATACCGGGCGGCCTCCATCTTCTCGAAGGCGACGAGGATGTCCGCGCCCCCGGCCGGGATGATCGGCGAGTGGACCTCGCGGCCCCAGCGCACGTGCGACACGACGCTCCCGCCGCGCTGCGACATCCCGTGCACTTCGGCCTTCTTGACGTCGAAGCCCGCCGCCATGCCGAGTTCGGCCAGGACGTTGCTGGCC
>CAZNLX010000089.1:0-6988 GCA_964573925.1 uncultured Intrasporangiaceae bacterium | reverse complement strand
CTTCGAGGGTGGGGCGTTGGGAGAAGTCGGCGCCGATGAGGCCCTTGGTGAGCGCCTTGTGGATCTCGGCGCGGGTGCCCGCCGGGTTGGCCTCGAGGGCCTTGAGCAGGAAGTAGGTAAACGCTCCGCTGGCCCGGCCATCGAAGGTCGCGTCCGCCGAGGTCTGGTCCGAGCGGCAGCCGGCGTAGAGCACCGGACGGCCTCCGGCGGGGATTGACTTGACGAGCTCGACAGTCGTCGACTTGACCGGGCTGGCCTCGACCCGGCGCAGGCCCCGGATCGTCGGCGGCGGGACGAAACGCGGACGCCGGCCAGTGAGCAGATCCTCGGCCTTGAGGCCCGTGCCGGAGTGGCAGGTGTCCAGGAATGCCTCCATCAGCACTCCCGCCGGGAGCGCTGAGAACAGCCGTCGCAGTTCGTCGTCGACGATGACGGTGGCCGGGTCCCACTGGTCGCCCTTCTGGGCCATGTCATGGCAGGCGAACGCCTCGTCCGCACCGTCGGCCTCGGGGCGCCCCTCGTCGCCATCCGTGTCGGGCACCTGGGTGCCGTGGCTGGAGAAGCTGAAGACGATGTGGTCGCCGGGCTTTGCCGTCTCCACGAGCTTGGTCAGGGCGCCCATGACGTTGGCCTTGGTGGCCTCTGCGTCGGTGAGCACGGTGATGGATCGGCTGGCAAAGCCGCGGCGGCGGAGCATCGCCGCCATGTCGTTGGCGTCGTTGACGCACCCGTTGAGCCAACTGGCCATCGGGAGGTGGGCAAAGGTGTTGATGCCGACGCAAAGTGCGCGTTTGGCCATGGGGAGACCTCTTCTCTGGGGACGGGATGGTGGAATACGGCGAACTGCGGCTGGGTGAGCAGGGGTCAGGGAACGGCGAGGTGCGCGTCCGGACGGGCGTAGATGACGTAGGACAACCAGGTCGCGTCGCCAGCCTCGCGAGCCTTCGTCCGGGCCCCAGCCGCAGCGTCGGCAACCGTGGCCCCGGCGAGCAGCCGGGTGTAGAACTCGGTGACGAAGTCGTGGGCCGGAGCCTCGTGAATCGACCACAGGGCAGCCACGAAGGCCGCCGCCCCGGTGGAGAGGAAGGCCTTGGCGAAGCCGCCGGATCCGGTGAGTTGGTCACCACCCCGCGCCAATTGACAGGCGTTGAGGACGACCATGGGTCCGGAACCGTCCGGCCGACGGAGTTTGGCGTTCTGCTCCACCGCCCGGGCCGAGAGATAGCGGTACTTCGGCCGGCCATCCGCCCCGGTGACCTCGGTGAGGACGATCTTCGCCGCGCTGGCGTCCTGGGGGGCGGCGACCCCGTGACCGGAGAAGTGCAGCAGGTCGAAGTCGCCGGCCCGCAGCAGGGTGCGCAGCGCGGACTCGGTCCCCGGCAGCGGAGAGGCCCCGAGTCGGTCCCGGAGGAAATCGGCTTCGAGCGCATTGGCACCACCGGCCGGGGACAGCGCCGCCTGGGCCGGTGCGAGGACCCGCACCCGGCCCGGACGAGCGTGCAGGATGGACTGCGGGTAGCCCTCGAAGGGCCAGCGCAGCATCCCCAACTGGCCGAGGAACTGAGGCGTCTTCTGCCGGCGGCCCGTGGGCGGCTTGAGGTGGACCAGTTCCCAGGGGACGTCCGGCTCGTCGGCGCGCAGGACCACCGGTGCCAGCCGGCTCCGGTTCCGCCACAGGAGATCGCGCAGTTCCCGGGGGAAGAGCTGGTCGAACAACTCGGCGCCCACATCCTGAAGAACCTCGAGGTATGCCGTCCCCGCACCGTGGTCGTCCCAGGCCCGCCTCACGTCGGCGAGGGTCTTGGCGAAGTAGTCCGCCCGGCGACGCAGCGGCATCGACTGGAAGCGTTGGGTGATCTCGAGCCGAGGACAACTGACGACGTAGAGGAATGTGGTGTCCTCACCCGTCCTTGCCTCTTGGACCTGAATCGTGAAGTAGTCCTCGAAGTCCGGCTGGTCATCCGTGCGGTCGACCGACGCGCTGACGGTGACCTCGCCCGGCGGCGCCGTGGCACCACGGAAGCTGGCCGGGGTCGAGGTGGCCGCAACGACCAGTCCCGTGGTGCCAGCCGGTGTCGCGGTTGCCGTCACCGAGAGTGACTTGAGCCAGGTGACTCCGTCCTGGACGACCACGGTCACCGTCATCGGCCCGGGTTGCCGGGCTTCGACGAGGAACTCCAGTTCCGAGCGACCGCCGCCGGGTGGGAGTTGGAAGCTATCGGAGGCGAACTCCCCCAGCCGATCCGCGGCTACCCCGACCCGGGCGTTGACCGCACCTGCGACGGTGACCTGCAACGGCCGAGACGCCGGGACGACGACGCTCGTGACGCCTCCGGCTTCACCCGCCGCGAGCTGCAACTCCTTGCGGGACAATGACACCCGCAGCGGAGTCGGCACGCTGACTTGCGGAGCGGCGGTCATCGAGGCGAGCAGGTGGGCTTCGGCGCTGGGCTCGGCGACGGGGACTGCAACCGGAGGGACGGCCGCCGGTTCCGGTGGGTCGATGCCGTCGAGGCTGCGGACGCGGTGCGGCTCCGGCACAAGCGGGGCCGGAGGTGGCGGCTGCGGTGCGGCTTCGGGCGGTTCGGCCCCGGCCTCCGCCGGCTCGGGCGGTTCGGCCATCGCGGCTTCGTGGGGGAAGAGCCAGTCCGCCATCCGGTGGACGAAGTCGGGCTGCAGGAAGTAGTTGCCGTGATAGACGACGTCGTTGGTGCCGAAGTCGAAGGTGTCCGCGACGAATCCGCCGACCGCGGCGTCGATCGACCCCATCGACTCGCAGTCGACGACCAGATCGTTGGGGCCCTTGAAGACCTCGTCGACGACCCCTTCGGCCAGGCGGACGGCAAGGGCCCGAGGGAACTCCCGCGGGCTGTGCTCGACATCGCCCAGGGTGACGTGGAAGTCGCTCTTGCCGACGAACCACGGTGTCCCGGAGGCCGGTTGGCCCGGCTGGCTCCCGTTGATGCCGGTCACGAACGGGCCACCGGGTCGCATCGCGGCCAGGCCGGGGACGCCGTCCTGCTCGACGGCATACGCGCCGAGGTATTTGACAAAGGCGCCCAGCCCCTTGACGACCCCGGCGATGACGGCGGCAACCGGCGCGGCCCCGGGCACTCCGGCGAGCGCGCCGGCCCCAACCATGGTGAGGTTCGTCGTGATGTCGATGAGGTCGTACCAGCGCTCGGTGTCGGCCAGGTGCGTCCCGTTGTTCGTCGCGGCGACGAAGACGACCCGGTCGACACCGCCGTTCCAGCCGGAGCCGGGCAGGACGTATTCGGCGAAGCTGCGCGTGGTCAGTCCACCGCGACTGTGCGTGACGACGTCGAAGGTGACACCGGTGCCGACCGAGGCGACCCGATTGAGCAGGTCTGTGGCATTGGCCAAGGGATCGACCGACAGGGTCGGGTGGTCGAAGCCGACAACCGCGTCGTAGACCCCCAGCGCGTGCCGCAGGAACTCGGCACCGTCGGGCGAGCAGGCCATTGAACCGAACGCGCTGAGCGTCGAGGAGAAGGTGCCGTGGATGAACAGCAATACCCGCGCGGGCCGGTCGGCGGGCAGGGGCACCTGGTCGAGGCGGTCCAGCCGCGTCCAGGTGTTCGGGTCGGGGTCGGTGATGTGGATGATCCCTGGCTGGACGTGCCGTTCCAGGAAGCCGACGGCCTGGCCGACCAGCCAGGGCGCGGCGAACTTCATGACGACGACCCGGACCACTCCGGAGAGCAGGTCCCCGAGCAGTCCGCGGGTGCGCGGGCCCGCCGCGAGGGCTCGGTCCCGCGGCCGATCCCGGTATGCCGCCTCACTCACCGCCACCTCGATGTCGAAGTGGGCGACCCGGCGTTCACCCGCCAGCGCCCGGGTTCGGGTCCGATCTGCGGCGTGGGCCGGCAGGTGCCACGAGTAGCAGCCGTCCCTCTCGATAAGCGCGACGGCGTCCTGCCCGGCGTCGAGGTCGAGGTCCATGGTCAACCGGCCGGGAGCAGCCGCCGCCGGACTCAGGCCCCGGGTGCGGCGGGGGGTCAGGGCGAATTCCTCGACGGGCTCGAACTCGCTGTCCCGCAAGGCGGCCACCAGGAGGGCATGGGTGTCCACCGAACCCAACTCACGGTCCTGGACGGGCCTGCCGACGTCGTGGGTGGCCGGGTAGCTCACGCGCAATCGGCCGGAGCCGAGACTTCTGTCAGGCACGCCTGCTCCTTGGTGTCGAGGGGAGAAAACGACGAACACACTGTCTCGCGGGAGAGGAGCCTCCGGCGAGGTTTCAGATACATTCCGCGCGTTTCGGGAAATTCCGTTGCTCCGGCACGCGGTATGCCGTCAGGCTGGCCCTGCCGCACGGCATACCCGCCGTGCCCGATCCAGGCCGCGACCGAGACGAGTCGCGACGGAGAAGGAGGACCGACATGTCGACCACCGTCCTGGGTGCTCGCCGCGCCCAAGCCCTTCTCACCCTGGAGTTCTCACGTGCCAACACCCGAAACACCCCGCGAGCCCGCCGGCTTCGCCGTCGATTCGCACCCTGACGCGCCACCGGAAGGTGAGCGCTGGTCAACCTGGGACGGCGCCAGCCACGGCCCCGGCCCCCGGCCCAGGTGGGTCATCACCGCCTCGGGCGCCGTCGACGCCGATCTCGGTGTCCTCAAGACCGGAAAGGAAGCCGACGTCCACGTCCTGCGCCGGTGGGTTCCCGGCGACCCGGGACAGGACATCCTGTTGGCCGCCAAACGGTTCCGCAGCAGCAAGCACCGGATGTTCCACCGCGACGCCGGCTACCTCGAGGGACGCCGGGTCCGGCGTTCTCGGGAGAACCGTGCAATGGCCCGGCGGACCGAGTTCGGCAAGGAACTCATCTTGAGCCAATGGGCGTTCGCGGAGTTCGAGACGCTGTCGGCCTTGTGGTCCCGCGGCCTCGCGGTCCCCTATCCGGTCCAGTTCGACGGCACCGAGATCCTCATGGAATTCGTCGGCAGGGACGGGATCGCCGCGCCTCGGCTGGCCGACAGCCGACCGTCACCCGAGGCGTTGCCGGGGCTGTTCGAACAACTCGAGGACCTCATGACCCGGCTGGCCGAGCTCGGCTGGGCCCACGGGGACCTGTCGCCCTTCAACGTGCTCGCTGACGTCGACCGGCTGGTCGTCATCGACTGGCCGCAGATCGTCGATGTCATCGGCAATCCGCACGGCTTCGAGTTCCTCGAACGTGACGCCCGCACCATGGCCGCGTGGTTCACCCGACGCGGGTATGCCGTCGACCCCGGCGAGTTCTTCGCCCGCCTGCTCGGTGCGGTGACCTCACGCTGGTGAGTCGGTCCCGTCGGTCGGGGTGTCCGTGGGCGCGCCGTCGCGGGGAGGCGCGTCCGTCGGCTTGCGCAACTGTTCCTCCCGGCGCTTGAGGTCGGCCTCCCACTGCTGCAGGAGGCGCTCCTTCTCCGGGTCCCCACGGTCGAGTTTGCGCATGAAATTCGGGTCGTCCTCGGGGGCGACCGGCCCGGGCCGCGAGCGTCCACCCGGGGCCTGCCGGCCCGCCGCGGGGCCGAAGGGGTTCGTCGCGACACCACCGCGCGGACGTCCCGCGAACAGCCAGGCCAGCCCGCCGACGATGGGGACGATGATGATGAGCAGGATCCAGCCGATCTTGGGGAGGTTGCGCACCCGTGCTTCGTCGGTCTGGATGCAGTCGATGAGGCAGTAGACGAGCAGAGCGAGCTCGAGGACAACCGGCAGGAACCGAATCATCGAACCTCCTCGTCACCGGCCGCCCGACGTCGCCCCGGCGGGCCTTGGGGCGACCACCGTCCCAGCCTAGCTCGGCCGAGCGACGGCATACCCTGCAGTCGGTGATCGGAGGCAGGATCGCCGGGGGGCTGCTCAGCCGAGGGCGTCGATGGCCTCACGGTTGGCCAAGACCTTCTCGGCCATGGTCACGTGGAGGTGCTCGACGAGCTTGCCCTTGTAGGTGGCCACCCCCTTGCCCTCGGCCATCGCTGCCTCGAAGGCCTCGATGAGCCCACGGGCGTCGGCGACCTGCTCGTCGCTCGGCGAGAACGCGGCATTGCACGGGCCGACCTGGTCGGGGTGGATGAGGGTCTTGCCGTCGAACCCCATCGCCCGCCCCTGGGCGCACTCGGCGGCAAAGCCCTCGGCGTCCCGGACGTCGTTGTAGACCCCGTCGATGATCGCCAGTCCGGCGGCCTTGGCCGACAGGACCGCGAAGGACAGCGCCGAGAGGATCGGCGCCCGCCCCGGCAGGTGTTGGGCGTCGAGTTCCTTGACGAGGTCGTTGGTGCCCATGACGAGTACCGCCAGCCGGTCGGAGGCGGCCGCGATCCGCCCGACATCGATGATCGAGCGTGGCGTCTCGATCATGGCCCACAACTTCGTGTGCTTGGGCGTCTTGTAGCGTTCCATCTCGCGCACGAGGTCGTGCACCTCCTTGGCGGAGTTGACCTTCGGCACGAGGATGCCGCTGGGGCCGGCCTTGCCCGCAGCGATCATGTCCGGGTAGTGCCAGTCGGTCCCCAAGGCATTGACCCGGATGATCAGTTCCTTGCGGCCGTACTCACCCGAGGCCACCGCCGCGCAAGCGGCCTCGCGGGCCATCTCCTTGGCGTCCGGGGCGACGGCGTCCTCGAGGTCGAGGATGAGCGCGTCGCCTGGGATGGTCTTGGCCTTCTCCAACGCGCGCGCGTTCGAGGAGGGCATGTAGAGGACCGACCGGCGCGGGCGGAACCGCGCGCTGTGCTTCTTCGAGTGGGACATCGGGGCTCCTTGGGGCGGGGAAGGCGAGTGTGTCGGGAGGGGCGGCCGGAACTGAGGTATGCCGCTCAGCCGGCTGCCGGGGCGGCATACAGAGCGGCCAACTCGGGGTCGGTCTTGGCGAGGCGCTCGGCCAACTCCAGCATGACCAGGCACTGCTTGAGGCTGGCGTCGTCTTCCATCTTGCCGTCGAGCATGACCGCACCCGTGCCGTCACCCATCGCCGCGACGA
>CAZNLX010000088.1:0-7023 GCA_964573925.1 uncultured Intrasporangiaceae bacterium | reverse complement strand
GCACGAGCTGGAGCCCTCAAACCAGTAAGTCTCCGGACACGCCGGGGCGGTTCACAACACGCACCCGACCACCATGAAGGCCCCACACCCCACGAACAACCCCGGGCGCTTGGGTTCGGTCCTGTTCCCAGCCACGATCAGGGCCACTGCGGCCACGATTCCGACTGCGGCAATGACGACCGCGACCTGCCACGACATCGGGGCAGATCGGACGTCAGCGAGCCCCGGCCCGAGCAAGAGTCCCCCCGCGAGGCACGAAGCAAGGCCCCCGACGAGGATCGCCAACCGGCCAATGGCCTTCCCAGCGGCGTCGGCCGGCGGCCACGCCCGGATGCCCAGGACAAGCAGGCGAGAGGCCGCCAGCAGGATGAGCTCGATGACGAGCAGCGGTGCGAGCAGCCCACCCATCGGACTGACCCATCCGTCGAAGAGGTCGTCCCATTCCTTCTTGAGTCGCTCCCAGGCGGTTTGCTTTGCCTCTGCCGCGACCTTCGCGCCGTCCTTGGCTTCCTGCAACAGCTTTTTCGGCCTGCTCGTTGTCCGAGTCGAGGCCCTTGGCTTCCTCGGCTGCCTTTCGGGCCTCCTCCCACTGCTCCGCTTCGACTGCGTCACGGGCCTTCTTGACAAGGAGGTTTGCGCGCTGGACGGCCGATTCGGCACTGTAGAGGGTCTCCCGACAGGCCGGGCTCAGGGCACTCGCGGACGATTCCAACATCGCGACGGCCCGTCGGGGCAGCCTGTCGTTGACCAGCAGCTTGGCCGCCGCGCAGGCCCCGGCATCCTGGGCGTGCGCGGCGACTGGTTCCATCCAGGCGAGCGCCACCATGAGCAGTGCCGCCGCGAGTATTTGAGCGGTGTTCCGACGAGGTATTCGTTGCCGCGACTGCCGACGGACCATGATCATTCCCCTTGCGGTGATCAACGCATCCAGCCTGGGACTACCCGACAATCGCGAACGCTAGCGAAACTACGGCCGTGGGAAGGCCGGTTCCGCCAATCCCAGTCGGCTCGCCAAGCGGTCGTCAGCCCAGCAGTGGGGCTCTGGCTCGGGCCTCGACTCGGATCGACACACGCTGACCGAGCGCCGACAACAACCCCCCGGTCAGCGGCAGCTCGACGACCGCGTCGACAACAACGACCGCCGTATCCGTCCCCACCGCACCCGTCCCCGACCCCAACCCCCATGCCTGCACCCCCGGCGGCCGCGGCCGCACACTCAGGTATGCCGCCGCCGACTCACGCACCGTCGCGGAACTCAACAGCACCGCCTCGGACAACCCCGACCGGTATGCCGCCGCCTCGTCCAGCGCGTCCGCCGCGTCGAGCGCGGCCGCATCCGCCGCATCGACCACCCGAATCCGTGCCAACTGCGCTGCCGTCACGTCTACACCCCCGACAATGAGCAGCATCGCCACGACGACCAGACCGAGGATCAGCACCGACGTCTGACCCGACTCCCGCCGTCGGCAGCCGATCCACCGCAGCCACCCACTCCGACTCATCGGACGCCGAACCGTTCAACTGTGGCCACATGAGTCACCGACACCGGCAGAACGGCAGGAACCGCCCCGGCGAAGAACTCCGGCACGAAGGGAAGGCGCACGTCCACCCGCGCAGTCACCTGCACCCGGGCATTCGGACGCAGGCACGGCGAGCGATCACACGAGACCGTCACGTCAGTCTCCCCCGCCCCGAACCCGAAGTCCTCGAAGGCGATCCGCGCGGCCGCCCGGGCGCGCGGCATACTCTCGCCCTCCGATTGGGCGGTGGTGAACGCCCGACCGGCCTCGCGCGCTGCCGTCGTCGCCGAATAGGCGGCCGCCTGCACCGTGGCAAGTGTGAGCACCAGGTAGACCAACGGCACGAGCATGAGCACCCCGAGGAAGACGAACTCCACGATCGCCCGACCCGAGTCCGCGCCGCCCAGCCGCAGCCGCACCGTCAGGTATGCCGCACGCACCGGTCGCGTTCGGCTCATGACTCGACCACCTGGCGCTCCTCGAAGGCCCGCCCGGTCACCGTCATCGACCCACCCGGCCCGAGCAGCCCGATCACCGGCAACGGCGCCACGACGGTCACCTCGACAATCCTGACCCCGGCATCGCTGACCGTCCGGCCGGCCGACACCTGCCCCGCATAGGCCGGGGCCAGCGAGTCGGTCACCAACGCCCGGGTCCGGTCGGCAGCCTCGGAGATCGGCACGTCCGCACGAGCTCCGAGCCGCGCCCCTTCGGCGGCACACGCGATGAGCGTGTTGCGGACGTAGAGCGCCAGCCCGAGTTGAAAGACACCCATGCCCAACAGCAGCACGAGGGTGGACACCATGACGAACTCGGCCACGGCAGACCCGCGGTCGGTGGTGCCCCGCTCGGAGCTGGGTGGGACGCGGCTAGCGACCCGTGACACTCGACAGCGCGTTCTGGAACATCTGCGTCAGCGCCGGGCCCGCGATGATCCACAACGCCGAGACCAGCCCTGCGGTCATCACCGTGATGAGGACCCAACCGGGGACGTCACCGCGGTCGCGCCGCAGGCGAGCGGTGCGGGACGAGACGAAGCGAGCGACGTGCAGTGACATGCAGTGCAGTGACATGGTGTAACCCCCGAGGCAATCTCGTTGTGTGGTGGGCAGTTCGGGACATGCGGAGGCAGGTGGGGGTCGTCATGGGAGGACTCACATCGACAACCGCAGGAAGGTGAAGCCCGGGAACACCGCAAACAACACCGTGACCGGGAGGACGAGGAAGACCACCGGAATCATCATGGCGATCTCCTTGCGGCCGCCGGACTCCATGACGGCCCGCCGCCCCGCCTCTCGGACGTCCTGGGCCTGAGCGCGCAGGACCTCGGCGAGCGGCGTGCCGCGCTCGACCGCGACGACCATGCCGTCGACGAAGCGCGTGAGACTGACCAGCCCGGTCCGGTCGGCCAGGCCCTGCAGGGCGGTGGGCAGGTTCGCCCCCGCGCGGGCATCGGCCAGACACCTTCGCAACTCCACGGCCAACTCACCACGGGAGAGCCTGCACACCCGATCGAGCGCGCCACTCGCGCCTTCGCCAGCGCTGACCGCGAGGGCCAGCAGCTCCGCAACGGTGGGGAACTCGGCGAGCATGAGCTCCTCGCGACGACTGGCCTGACGACTGAGCCACTGGTCCCGGCCGATGATGCCGAGCAACACGCACGAGAAGACGAGCAACAGCACCGGGACGACGTGAGCGCCTCGGGCGACCACGAGGAGCACGGCGAGCGCAGCCCCGGCCGCCCCGCTCAGCACCGCCCACACCACCTGCTCGCTTCGGAACGCCTCAACGTCCGGGGGAAGCCCGGCTCGCTGCAGCCGCCGACGAACGGACGCCGACCCGCCCATGACCCGGTCGACCCACCGAGCAAGGTCGCGGATCACCGGAGCGGCGAGCGCTGACAGGCGGGATCTGCGACGCGGCATACCGGCAAGCAGCCGGGACGGCGCGACGGTGTCGCGCAAGTACGGGGCGAGTCGGTCCTCCAGCGTGGGTCGGCGATTGGCGGGTATGCCGCGCACGAAGATCAGGACACCCAAAGCGAGCATGGCCCCGGCAAGGGCTCCGGCGAGCGGGCCGGACAGGGCAGCCGGGTTCATCGCAGCACTCGCTCGTCCTCTGGGAGCCTGCCGATCCGGACCATGAGCCGGTAGGCGACCAACGTCACTGCGGCACCCGTTCCGAGCACGGCCGTGCCCGCCGCCGTGCTGTAGGCCCGGAGCGAGTCGGGCTGGACCGACATCATCGCCAGGACGACCCAGGGCGCCGCGGCAGCGAGCCGCGCCGCGTTGACGGTCCAGCCTTGCCGCGTTTCCAACTCCGCCCGGGTCCGGGCGTCCTCGCGCAGGAACGTCGACAGGGTGCGCAGGACCCGGCCGAGGTCCGACCCACCGACCTCTCGAGCGATCCGCAGCGATTCGACCAATCGGTCAGCGACCGGGTCGGCCAGCCGTTCCTTGAGTTGGTCGAGGCAGTCCTGGAACCTTCCGGTTGTGCGGTAGTCCTGCGCAAACGCGGCAAAGGACGGCCGCAACTCCTCGGGGCCGCGCACGGCGAGTTGGCTGAGCGCCTCCGGAAGGGCCATCCCAGCCCGCACCGCTGAGGCGATGTTGTCCACAGCGTCTGGCCAGAGGTCGCGCAGTTGGCCGCGGCGCTTGCGAGCCCGCATCCCGACGAATCCGAGCGGGCCGTAGCCGGCGATGGCTGCGAAGCAGACCGCTATCGGGACCACCCGGGTCATCGAGTATCCGCCGAGGAAGACCACGACAAAGACGACCATGGATGACACGATCAACTGTCCGGGGGTCACTGTGTCGAAACCGGCCTGCACGAGTTGGTCACGCAGGCGGTCGGCTGGGCTAGGGCGACCCGTTCGAGGAGCCCGCGGACCCGCGGGCCAGAAGGACCAGTAGATGCAGAAGACTCCCGCCCCCAGGATCAGCCCGATGACGATGGCGGACATCAAGATTCCTGAGCAAGCAGGGCAGTGACGCGATAGCCGGAACGTTCGAAACGCTCGACGTGTGGCGGAAATCCGTCGGCGCGCCGCAGCACGCCATCCCGCGTCGTGAAGATGTCCGCGACCTCGACCACGTCTCCCTCGACCCGGCCCGGCACCGCGACGATCTCGCGGACCCGGCGCGTCCCGTCGGCCTCCAGCGCGATATGCACGACCAGGTCGACCGAGCTTGCGACGGTCGGGACCACGAACCGCGGGCTGACGTTCTCCCCGGCCAGCAGCGGGAGCGTGCACATCTTCGTGATGGCCTCGCGGGCAGAGTTGGCGTGCAGGGTGCACATCCCGGGCAACCCAGAGTTGAGCGCGATGAGCAGGTCGAGGCTCTCTGCCTGGCGGACCTCCCCAACGATGATCCGCGACGGTCGCATCCGGAGTGCTTCAGTGACCAGCCGCCGCAGCGGCACCGCGCCAGTGCCCTCAAGGCTCGGTTGCCGACACTGCATCGCCGCGACGTCCCGCAGCGGGATCTTGAGTTCGAAGACCTCCTCGCACGTCACCACCCGTTCTCGGGCCGGGATGGCCGCGGCGAGACAGCCAAGAAGTGTGGTCTTCCCTGCTTGGGTGCCCCCGGCCACGAGGACATTGAGCCCAGAGACGACGGCCGCTTCCAGGAAGGTGGCCGCGGGACGGGTGAGCGTCCCCAGCCGGACCAGGTCGTCGCGGTGGTCGGCCCGACCGACGAACTTGCGCACATTGAGGTGCCAGTGGTCGCGGGTGATGTCTGGGATGACGACGTGCAGCCGGCTCCCGTCGGGGAGGGTCGCATCGACGAACGGCGAGCTCAGATCGACCCTCCGGCCGGAGGACCGCAGCATCCGCTCCACGAGATCACGGACCTCGTCGGCAGTGAGAATCGTCGTCGTCAACTCCGCCTGGCCCCGCCTGGCGACGAACACCCGGTCGGGGCTGTTGACCCAGATCTCTTCGACGAGCGGGTCGTCGAAGTAGCGCTGCAACGGTCCGTAGCCCGCCACTGTGTCCAGGATGGACTTGACCGTCTCGTCGAGATCGGCCAACGCGGGCATCCCGGCACGCATGGACCGGTCGTCGTAGTCGGTGACGGCGTCGCGAACCAGCCGATCAATCTCCGCGGGGTGCCGAGTGGGATCCAGGCCCGAGCGGCGGATGAGCTCGCGCACCTCACCCTCGACGTGCACCAATGCGTCGGCCATGGTCCCTCCCTCCACCCTTCGCCGCGACTCACCCTATGCGATTTGACCGTTTAGGAGCTATCACGCCTTTTGCCCTGTGGATAACTTCGGGGGAATGTCACGCATCTCGACTAGACATCGGGTATGCCGCCCGCCAGCGCCCGGAGCCCGTCATGCGACTACGCCTGACGGTCATCGAGCCCTCGGCCAGCCGGACCACGGCAGTGTGCGTCGACGCGCACTGGGGGGCCACCCTGGCCGATCTGCTGCGCGCACTGCGCGCCACTGGCTCCCGTGCGCTCGACGTCGAGCCGGGCTGCCGAGTCGACGGGGTCGAGGTCCCACTCACCGCCACGCTAGGCATGCCACCCCTGCTCGACGGCACCCAACTCGTCGTCCGGGCACCCACCCCTGGGGGCCGTGCCGACCCGGGCAGTCGGGCGACGCCCGGCTTGCTCCGCCTGCACGCAATCGCCGGTCCGGACACCGGCATCGTCCACGACCTCCTCCCAGGCAGGCACGCCCTGGGTCGCAGCGCGGTGGCCGCCATCCCGGTGGGCGACCCCAGCCTGTCCAGGCTGCACGCCGAACTCCTCGTGAGCGGCCGCTCTGTCACCGTGCGCGACCTCGACTCCACCAACGGGACCTGGGTGGACGGCATACCCGTGGGGGTCGAGCCGCGTCCACTGGAGATCGGTGCCACGCTGCGCACCGGCGACTCGATCTGGCGACTGCGAACCCCCAGCGGCGTGTCCGCCGCAACCCGTCCCGATCAGCGGGGCCACCTGCTGGTCAGCCGCAGCCCCACGATTTCGGATGCCGACCCGCACGAGGCGATCGCCTTCCCGGAGCCGCCCACCGACCACCCCGGCCAGCGCCTACCGTTGCTCGCCTCGGTCCTGCCCCTCGTCCTCGCCGGAGTGCTCGCCATCGTCCTGCAATCACCGACGATGCTGTTGTTCGGTCTCATGGGACCGGTGCTCATGCTCGCCACCTGGCTGTCCGACCGCAGACACGGCTGCCGCTCGTCCAGGACGGAACAGCGGGCGTATGCCGCCGCCACCATCGCGGCCGAGGCACGCCTCACGAAGGCCCTGGCCGAGGAACGCCACCGACGGCTGGGTGCGGACCCGGACCCGGCCGAGCTTGGCTGCCTCGCCCGCGGGCCCCTCGCCGGACTGTGGGATCGCACCGGGCGACCACTACGAGCCCGCGTGGGGGTGGGAACCGTTCCGGCCCGACAACCCGTGGCCGGCCGCAGTGAGCCAGCAGCGGTTGCCGAGGTTCCAGTCGTGCTCGATCTGCCGCCCGGGGCGGCCACCGGCATCGTCGG
>CAZNLX010000087.1:0-7095 GCA_964573925.1 uncultured Intrasporangiaceae bacterium | reverse complement strand
TCGGCGTGGCGGTTGACGTTCTCAGTTCCAGAAGAGCACTCTGGACGTGTTGAAGGCATTGAAGTACCCCCTCAGGGTGCTTGCGCAAGTGAATGAAGGCAGCGATCTCGCTACTCGCTGAAGCGATTCGCGACGAGGTCCGGAGTTGGCGCTCTGGACCTTTCGCGTGTCGGCGCCCTGCGCCGAGCGCTCAGGCCATCGCGGCTCCGCGACACTCAAGCGCAGCGGCCAGGAGGTCAGAGTGGACGGCGGTCACGGATCGGCCGTCCGTCAAGGCGACGTCATAGAGCTGCTTCGCGAGCCGGGCAGGGATCCGTGCATCGAAGCGCACGAGCTCATCCGGGGCGTAGCGGCGAGGGCGCGAAGCCGGCCGGCCAGTACGGGCAGGTGGCAGCTCGATCCGGTTGCTGGTGTCCTTCACCCGCTTCTCCAACCCGTCGCTCTGTCGTCAGACGGTTGGTGGCCGTCAACAACAGAGGCGGGTCAGTTCTCTGGCGCCACCGAGCAGTTGCCCGGACGAGTGGCTCACCCCCACGGCGAGCCGTGTGGCTGAGTCCAGAGTAGGGACTTCGGTCGCGCGGCGCCACGAAGCCACGCCAGCCCTGAGAACCGAGCACACGGGTCACCCCATTCGGCAACGACCTGTTGCCAAATGTGCAGCAACTTGTTGCACATCTGTGGGAGGTCCCGGGGACTGAGGCTCGGAATGTCTTGCCGAGTGGGGCTCCCCGAGCCGGATTGGTGTTTCGTAGCGAAAATGGATACGATATGACTATGGCGACACGCTCCCACGACGCGCACCCGCGCGGCACCATCGTCCGTGATCGTGACGGTGACCAATGGCGCAAAGGAACAGCTTGGTGGCATTGGACAGGGCGCCGTGCTGACACGGGCCCAGGCAAGTTGCTCTGGCAAGATCTTGAGGAGCGTTACGGGCCGCTGGCCGTGACGGCTACCGTTTCCCCTGTGGCCCCACGACCCCGAGGGAGCATTCCGCGCGATTACGAAGCCCGCCTTGCTGCGGCAAAGGAGGAACGTGACCGCGCCGACGCCCAACTGAAGACAGCAGTGGCCGACGCCTCGGAAGCGGGCGCATCAGTCCGCGAGCTCGCGAACTTCCTGGACGTCTCGACCAACACGATCCAACGATGGAAGCGAGAGGTCGATCAAAGGCGGTGACTTGCGGACCTCGCCTCCTTGGGGCTGAGCCCCGCCGAGTGCGTAGGGACTAGGTCGCCGGCACTACGTGGGGGAGAAGCACCGCAACGACTTCGCGCGACAAGGCGGGCGGAACTGCGTTCCCGATCATTGTCGCGAGCTCGGACCGACGTGTGACGCCAGAGAAGTCGAAATAGTCGGGGAAACCCTGAAGACGTGCCGCCTCGTGCGGGGTCAACGCTCGGATGCGGCTGGGGTGCATGTAGCGCCCCTGACCGATGCTGCCGAAGCCGCTCGTGATCGTCTGAGCAGGAAGTGTCCAGTTGAGCCGCCCATACATGGATTTGTAGCTGTGGCTATCCCGGTGGCACTCAGGACGTTCCTCGTTCGGCAGGTCGTACAACTTCTTGTCGAGCAGGTACTGCATACGGCGCACGTTCTCGGCGCTCGCCCGCGGCGGCACGTCATAGCCCCTGGGGTCAGCGATCGTCTCCAGATCGCCGATTGCCCACCGTAGATTCCTCGTCAGCTCAGGCTTTCGCTCCGTGATCGCCTTAAGCACGGTAACTGGATCGACACTCTTGATTCTCGACGCCAGCATGATGTGCCGCTTCCGTCGCTGCGGTACGCCGAGCGCGTGAAGCGATACCGTGGCATCGGCGACGACGTACTTCTTCGACTCAAGCTGCGCGCGGGTCGTGCCGACCACGTCGGTGATGTCGTTGCGCACGGTTGGCACGTTCTCGATGAGGACGAAGCTCGGCCGGAGTACCTCCGCCGCTCGGGCCATGCGTGCGTAGAGCGCATTCTTTGGGTCGGCGCGGCGAGTGTGGTTATTGAGGTCGCTGTGGCCCTGGCAGGGCGGTCCGCCGACGAGCAGGTGCAGATCACCGACCTTGTCGCGAGTGCGCGTCTCTAGCGCGGTCAGGCGGGCACCGAGCCTCCCGTTGAAGTAGTCATCGATCGAGGCCGTCTCGACAGTGGCCTTCTTGAAGTTCGCGGTGTAGACGTCGGTGGCCGACTGCTCCAGGTCGACCGCCAGCCGAACGTCCGTCGCGATGCCCCTCAAGTTCGCTGCTTGGGCGGCCCCCAGGGTTAGCCCGCCGCAGCCTGCGAAGAGGTCCACGAGGGTGAACGACGCCTGACCGGCCTCGAACTCCGGGCGAGACGTCTGCCGCAGCTCGTGAAGTTCAGTCGACTGGCCCATATGGGTGAACAGTAACCAGTTTCGCCCTAAAACTCGAGTCGGCGTCCACACCCCTCAACGAGGCTAACGGAGGTGCTCGACGAGCGCCGCCAGCTCTTCCTGCCCCACGGCGCGGCTGCCCGCCTCCGGCTCCGTCAGACGCCGGAGGCTGGGGTCGCGCAGCTTCTCCTCCATCCCGATCAACTTGCGGTTCAGCGAGGCATGGATCGCTTCGTCGATCGTGTCCGGAGCGACCAGGAGGGTGACCTTCGCGGTCGAACCAGGCGGCATACCGACGCGGTGCGTGCGGTCAAGCGACTGAAGGAACAGTCCGGCGTTGAAGGTCCGATCGACGTGCACCTGCGACTGGCAGACGTGGTGCAGGCTGACTCCCTCGCCGAGCGTCTGCGGCGTCGCGATGAGCACCGCGCACATCGGGTCCTCGCGGAACTTGCGCAGCTCGCGAACACGGTCGGTCTCTGCGGATGGGTCGTCACGGACCACCGAACCCGTGATCACTGCCGGGTTGTACGGCTCAAGCAGTCGCTCCAGTTCGCGCACGTTACCGATGAAGTTCGTCCAGATCAGGAGCTTCTCCTGGCGATCGCAGCCGCCACCAGCAGTTTCGCCGGTCGCACCGCGCCCACCAGCCCATCGAGCAGCTCAACAAGGGGCCGCTCGCCGCTCGGGAGCATGCCTGCCCAGTCCACCGAGCGGTCCGTGCCCTCCTCCAGTAGCAGTGCCGGGTTGGAAGCAGCCGCGACGAGCCGCGCGATCGCGGTACTCGCGAACTCGGGGCTCGCACGAAGCTCGTCTACTGCCTCTGCCATCCCTGTCGTGACGGCCTGGTAGATGCGCCGGTGGTTCTCGTCGAGGCTCACCGGGACGACGGTGACCTCAGCGGGTTCTAGCCCCAGCTCGTCCTTGGTGATCCGGACCCACGAGCGGTCGCCGCCCGGAGTCACCGGGCTCGCCAGCTGGCGCCCGTGTCCCGGCCAGGCCAGGTCAAGCATCGCCTCCAGGTCCGCGATGCCGTTGGGCATCGGGGTGCCCGTCAGCACGAGGCGACGTGTCGCGAGCTCGGCCAGGTCCAGAGCGCCGCGACCGTGTTCGCCAAGGTTGCCTCGCTTGGCGCGGTGAGCCTCGTCGAACACCACCAGCAGACGATGGCCGCGTGACCAGCCGTCGATCGCGGCGCGCATCGAGCCCTGGGCCGCGCGCTCGTAGTTGACGACCACGACCTCCGTGCTGCGGCGGGGCGTCCGGGGCGCCAACTCGATGGATGGACGCCGATCCGGCTCGAAGCAGTCCCGGCTCTCTTCCTCCCACGCCTCGTACGCGCTCTGCGGGGCGACGACCAGCATCCGGTCGACCACCCCACGCTCCTTGAGCGCGGTGTACACCGCGAAGGTCATGGTGGTCTTGCCGCTACCGGGGACCGAGAAGTTGCCCCCGCCCTCGGCCTGGACCAACGACGTGACAGCACTGTCCTGGGCGGGCAGAAGGGGCCGCGAGAACCCGCCTGCCGTCAGTTCGGAATGGACGGCCGAGATCTCCTCCGTCGTTGAATCCTGGCTCTTCAAGACCCGCAGGTAGGCCTCGTGCAGCTCGGCAGCCCGCTCGGCGGTCGTCGCTGCTGCAGCGCTCCATTCCCACGGCCACCGACCCGCCGGCCACGGGCGCTTCAGGATCTCTGCGAGCCGGTGAGCCTGGTGAACGGGTACACACAGACCGCCACCCTTCCTGACCGCCGCATCCGCGTGCAGGATGAACTCCTGCTCCAGGGTGCGCCACGTCGCCCCCGGCATCTCTGCGGGCGGCTCGACGACCAGGTAGCCACCCTCCCGGTGCACCCAGCCTGCGCTGGGTGAACCGGGTTCAGGACCAGTAGTCACCGAGCAGCCCGAGCAGCGGCGCGCGCGTAGGCCTTGCCCGTCGTGAAGAACTCGACCAGCTTCTGCAGCGCCGGCAGTGCGTCGTCCGCGGTCTGCTCGTTGACGCCGATCCGCTCGTAGATCGCCTCGTCCCACAGCTCCGGGTCGTCGTCGTCCGCACGGTCGATGCCGAGGATGTCACCGGGCAGTGCGTCACGCAGGAAGTCTGCCGTGTTCGACCCCTCGGTGATGACATCGGTAAGTTCCTTGACGAGCCGCGCGAACTCGGAGAGCGGGTTCTCCTCCTTCTTCGTGGACGACTCGCCCAGCCACAGCTCGCGCAGGTAGAACTCGTCGAGCTCGTGGTCGTCCTCGCGGTCGAGCGGGATGGTCGGCTGGGCGTTCGCGGTCAGTGCGACCACGGCATCGTGCAGCTGGTAGATGCCGCGCTGGTCGCGCACCATCGCGGCCAGCAGGACGTTCGGGTCGCTCGCCTTGACGTTGACGGCCTTGCCGCCGCCACCACGCGCCGTCCGGGTGAGCGCCTTGTCCTCAGCCAGCAGACCCGGGTTCGACATCAGCGCCAGGCCGCCGAGCGCAGCCAGCGCCCGCTGCGCCGGTCCGCAGCTGTCAGCGTCCGTCGCGCCCTTCGCCTCGACCAGCGCCTTCTGGGTGAGCTCCTGGATGGGCGTGGTCAGCAGCGCCGGCCAGCTGCCCCCGGCGTGCTCGTCCGCCTTCCAGAACCACGGCGCATGGAAGGCACCGAAGATCGCCGCCTGGATGGTGTTCTCCTTACCCGTCCCGTTCACGCCGAGCGCCACGATCGCCTGCGCGGCCGCGACCTTGGCGCGGTCGTCGGTGTGAACCCGCTGCCCGTTGAGGCGGAGGTGACGATTGACGATCTCCAGCGAGTCCTCGCCCGTGCCGCTGGCCGGGAGCGCCGCCTTCTGCGCCGTCAGCGTCGCGACCAGATGCGCCACGGTGACGAGCCGATTCTCACCGTCGTCGCCGTCCGACTGCCAGTCGGCCAGCGTCTCGCCGAGCCAAGCCGACCGGTCCGCCTCGGTGATCCGGCCGTCCTCCAGCAGCTCATCGATCGCTCCGATGGCGATCAGGCCCTGGACATCGGCGAGGTCCCACTGGTCCTTCGCCTTCCCTGGGACGTGGTACGAGCGGATCATCTCCTGGATCGTGCTGGAGACGGGGTTGTGCTCGCCGATGGTGACCTGGGGGTCGGGCTCAACGGCGATGATCAGGTTGATCTCCACCGTCCGCAGGAGCTGGAAGGCAACGGCGGCGGGGACGTCCGTCGCCGTCGTCTCCAGCCAGAGCTTGGTGTCGCGGCCCGGGAAATAGCCAGCCGCAGCCGACGCCGGGAAGGTCAGCTCGCCGGCCAGCCGCTCCAGGTCGGCTGGCGTGAGGTCACGCAGGGCCGGCTCACCCTTCAGCCAGTGCTCGGCAGCGAGCAGACCAACGCTGCGGCTCGCCAGCTGGTCCATCCCAACGAGCGCGGAGAACAGGCGCTGCGCACCCTCGGCGGCCTGCGGCACCCACGCCGAGCCGATGTCCGAGCAGAGCTGGACGAGCACGACGTCCGGCGGCTCAAGGACGCCGAACTGCACGATGCTGTCGACCCGATCGCGCCTCTCCTTCTTGCCACCGGTAGAGGTGTACGACTCCAGCCCAAGCAGGCGGCGCTGGGCGGCGATGATGTCGAGCACCGTCTCCGGGCCGTCGACCTGCATCGTGGGCAGCGACAGGACCGGGTGGTCGGTCGCCGTGGTGACGACGCGGCTCGCGCCCCGCAGCTCGGCGCCCATGCGACGGAGCGCACGACCGTTGAGGAGCCATGGAGCGAGCATTGGCGTGTTCACGATGACGCGGACGTAGTGCAGGACGCCGTGCTCGGTGCGCTTCGCCTGCACGGCCGAGAGCGCCGCCAGGTTCTTATCGGTGTCGGCGTTGAGCGCCTCCACCTGGCGGATCAGGCCGAGGTCGACCTCGTCCTCCTCCACCTTGTGGTACCTGGCGAAGACCTCGCGGAACCGCCACCCGAGCTTGGTGAGCGGCTTGCCGTCAGCCTCGGCAGGACGGCCGGACTCGGGCCGGAACGGCTCAGGGCGAAGAGGACGTCCTTCGATGCGGCTGACCGGCGGTGCGAGCTCGGGCTCGCTAAGCGGCTTCAGTACCGTGCTGGACGACTTGGCAGTGGACGTGCGATTCGAGTTACGGGACACGATGACCTCCTAGGTCAATCGAGCCCGTGCCAGCCGATCGGCGGGTACGTGCC
This sequence comes from uncultured Intrasporangiaceae bacterium, assembly GCA_964573925.1. Lineage (GTDB taxonomy): Bacteria > Actinomycetota > Actinomycetes > Actinomycetales > Dermatophilaceae > Phosphoribacter. Next base: position 587 of record CAZNLX010000087.1, on the reverse strand, counting down.
CCCCTGAAAGGTGTCCAGGGACGACAAAGGCCCCTCCGGTCGAACCGTGACCATGACCTCCGGGCGCCTCGACGACCTATGTCGCAGAGAGACCCGCTTCAGCCAGGGCGGCACGAGCAGGTGGCTATTACCGTCCTCAAGATACCTCATCAACACGCCTGGATGGGTCGGTTCAGGAAGCGAGTCGTCTCTCACGACGTTCTGCGCGTGGATCGTCGGCCCTCGACCTAATCGGCGACCACATCCGCTGCCACAAGGGGATCGTGTGCGACCAGGATCGAAGCACCTGCCAACCTGCGGCTTCGAACCGCGCTGCGGTGTCGAGATCCGGGCCCGCGAGACGGCCACCCGGTCGCGGGGTGGTCAGGTCCAGCCCCGGCTCACCCGTCGATCCGGAGGAGCATCCGGGGCGCCATTAATGGTGATGGCGTCGACGTGAAGCGTGTACGGTCCTGCAGCGACTTGCTGCGTGACAAGGTCGAACTCGACCCCTTGTCTCGGCATTGGAACGTTCTTCAGTGCTCCGAGGAATGGGCAGGGTCAAGCCGTCGGAGCAACTGTGCTGGTCAGGAGGCGTTCGTAGGCTT
>CAZNLX010000086.1:0-7097 GCA_964573925.1 uncultured Intrasporangiaceae bacterium | reverse complement strand
CCGGCTCGGCTTCCACTACGTCATCGTCCAGGCCATGGCCGGGGCGATGGGCGGCAGCAAGAGTGAGGAGTTCCTCGCCACCGCGGAGAACGGCGAGGACACCTACGTCCGCTGCGAACGCTGCGGGTATGCCGCCAACGTCGAGGCCGTCAAGGTGCCCGCACCCGCGGCACTGCCTGCCGAGCAACTCGCCGGTATGCCGCCCGCCCAGGTCGTCGACACGCCCGGAACCCCCACGATCGACAGCCTCGTCGACTTCCTCAACGCCGCCCACCCGCGGGCCGACCGGCCGTGGGTCGCTGCCGACACGCTCAAGAACGTCGTGCTCATGTTGTCCTTCTCGGACGGCCGGCGCGAGCCGCTCGTCATCGGGGTGCCCGGCGACCGCGAGGTCGACGAGAAGCGCTTGGCGGCCCAGGTCGAGCCTGCCGTCGCGGTGCCGTTCACCGATGCGGAGTTCGCGGCATACCCGGGGCTGGTGCGTGGCTACATCGGGCCAGAGGCGCTCGGCGCGGCCACCGACGCCGACGGAAAGCCGCCGTCCGCGACGGGGATCCGCTATCTCACCGACCCGCGGGTCGCCGCCGGCACCGCGTGGGTGACCGGTGCCAACCTCGACGGCAAGCACGTCCTCGGACTGGTCGCCGGGCGGGACTTCCGTTCCGACGGGAGCATCGAGGCGGCCGAGGTCCGGGTCGGTGACCCTTGCCCGTCCTGTGCCCAGGGAGAAGGCCTGCAGGCTGCCCGCGGCATCGAGATGGGTCACATCTTCCAGTTGGGCACGAAGTACGCCAAGGCCCTGGACCTGCGGGTGCTCGACGAGTCGGGCAAGCTGGCGACCGTCGTCATGGGCTCCTACGGCATCGGGGTGTCCCGTGCGGTCGCCTGCGTCGCCGAAGGCAACCACGACGAGTTCGGCCTGTGCTGGCCGCGGGAGATCGCCCCTGCCGACGTCCACGTCGTGGCGACCGGCAAGGACGAGTCGGTCTTCGTCGAGGCCGAGGTGCTGGCCCGGCAGTTGGCCGACGAAGGGCTCGACGTCGTCTATGACGACCGGCGCGGCGTCTCGCCCGGGGTGAAGTTCAAGGACTCCGAACTCGTCGGCGTGCCGACGATCGTCGTCGTCGGGCGCGGCCTGGCGGACGGAAAGGTCGAGATCAAGGACCGTCGCAGCGGTCAGCGGCGCGAGATCCCGGTGACCGACGCCGTCGCCGAGGTATGCCGCGAGGTCCGGGGCTGAGCGCGTGACCGTCGCTGCCGGTGACGGGGAGCGGGCGGCATACCCGCTGGACGTGCTCGTGCTCGGTGGAGTGGGTGTCGACACGATCGTGCGGGTCGAGCAGTTGCCCGTACCGCTCGCGGACACCGTCCACGTGCCGCCCATGCGCAGGTATGTCGGGCATTCCGGCTCCGGGTGGGCGCTCGGCCTGCACGCCCTCGGTGTGCGCACCCACCTGCTCGACCTCGTCGGTGAAGATCTCGAAGGAGGCATTCTTCGGGATCGGTTCGCGGCGGTGGGTCTGCCGTTCACCGGAGTGGTCGTTCAGGAGGGGACCAAGCTCAGTGTCAACCTCGTCACCCCGGACGGGGCCCGGACCTCGTTCCACGACGGTCGCGGACAGCGGCTGCATCCCCAGGACGCGGGGTGCCATCGGGCACTCCTTGGCCAGAGCCGACATGTGCACGTGACGATCAACGACTGGACTCGCGCAGCAATGCGGGAGGCGCTGGCCGACGGACGGACCGTGTCGACGGACCTCAACGACTGGGACGGGGCCAATCCTCACCACGAGGAGTTCGCGTATGCCGCGGACCTCGTTTTCGTCTCGGCCGCCGCTCTCGGGGACCGCGGCCTCGCGGTCGCCGACGAGATCCTCCGGCGCGGGCGGGCCTCGCTCGTTGTCGTCACCGCGGGAGCTGAGGGCTCGATGATCGTCCGGCGTGACCTGGCTCCGGTCGGTGTGGCCGCGGCTGCCGTGCCGGGTCGGCCGGTCATCGACACGAACGGGGCCGGCGATGCCTTCGGCGCGGGTTTCCTTGCTGCCTGGCTGCGCGGACTGCCCGCAGAGCTAGCGGCGCGATGGGGATCCCTGGCCGGTGCCTGGGCGTGTGGCAGCGCCGGCACGCACGCCGACCCCATCGACCTGTCCACCCTGAGGAGCCTGCTGTGAACACCCCGGTCGAGGCGGTCATCTTCGACTGGGGAGGCACCATCACCCCGTGGCACACCGTCGACCTGCGCGAACAGTGGGCGGTGTTCGCTCGGGGGATGGGGGCGATCGCCTGCTCGCTCAACGACACGGCCAGCGCCGTCCTCAAGGCCGAGGACGACGCCTGGCGACGCGGTCGGGAGCTCGGCACGAGCGCTCGCCTCGAGGAGATCCTGGCCGCGGCCGGGCTCGATCCGGCCGGTCCCGCGACGGCCGCCGGACTCGCGGCATACCGGGAGTTCTGGGAGCCGCACACCTTCACCCACCCGGCGGTTCCCTCGCTCTGGGAGTGGTTGCGAGAGCGCGAGATCCGCATCGGGGTGCTCTCGAACACGATCTGGACCCGGGACTACCACCGGGAGATCTTCGAACGGGACGGGGTGCTCGACCTCATCGACGGGGACGTCTACTCCAGCGAGACGCCGTGGGTGAAGCCCCGTCGGGAGATTTTCGAGGCGGCGGCCGCCGCGGTGGGTGCCGACCCGCACCATTGCGTCTACGTGGGTGACCGGTCCTTCGAGGACGTTCACGGGCCGCAGTCGGCGGGAATGCGAGCGGTCTGGATCCCGCACTCGGACATCCCGGAGAACCAACAGGTCTCCCACGAGGCAACCCCGGACGCGATCGCGCACGAGCTGTCCGACGTCGCCGAGATCGTCACCGCCTGGGGGTCGGGCCAGGCCCTGCCGCCGCGGGTGCGGCCGGAGTCGGTCGGAACGCAGCGGTGACCGACAGCCCGACCGTGCTGGCGCTGTTGGCAGCCGCAGGGCTGCTGGCCGGCTGGGTCGACGCGGTGGTCGGCGGGGGAGGGCTCATCCAACTGCCGGCCCTCGTCCTCGGGCTTCCGGGCGCGGCCCCCGCACAGTTGCTGGCCACCAACAAGCTGGCGTCGATCTGTGGCACCTCGGTTGCGGCAGGCACCTTCTACCGCCGGGTGCGACCGGACCTGCGCACTGCACTGCCGATGGCGGCCGCGGCATACGCCGGGGCGGTCGCCGGGGCCTTCGTCGGCCTGCACATCCCCAAGGCGGCCTTCAACCCCATCGTCCTGGTCATGCTCCTGCTCGTCGGGGCCTACACCCTGCTGCGTCCGGATCTCGGCTCGGTCACCTCGCTGCGCCACGCTGGAGTCCGGCACACCGGCTATGCCGTCCTCGTGGGGCTCGTGATCGGGGCCTACGACGGAGCGCTCGGGCCGGGGACCGGTTCGTTCTTCGTGTTCGCTCTTGTCGGCTGGTTGGGCTATAACTTCCTCGAGGCGAGTGCAAAGGCGAAGATCGCGAACTTTGCGACCAACCTCGGTGCCCTGACGGTGTTCCTGCCGCAGGGCGTGGTGATGTGGCGAGTCGGGTTGGTCATGGCAGGGGCGAATCTTGTGGGGGGCTACCTCGGGGCACGGACGGCCGTCCGATTGGGCAGTCGGTTCGTTCGCGTGGTGTTCGTCGTCGTGGTGACTGCCTTTGTCGTCCGGATCGGTGGGTCGGTGTTCGGGATATGGCCGTGATTCCCGCCCGGGTCGTCCGGGTGCCGACGTCCGCCCTCATGCCCGGTGCCCAACCGGCTCACAGGGAACGCTCAGGTGCACCGGGGAAACTCCCTCCATGTCCGTCACCGTCGTCGGCCCCGCCGAGCCGCTGACCATGGCCGGGAAGCACCGCACACCGCGGCGTTCGCCCGGCGTCGCGCGGACCCCGCAGTGGTGGCGCGATGCCGCCGGCGCTTTCGCCTGGTTGACGATGCTCTTCGTCGTCGCGCTCTGGGTGCGCAACGGCGGGATTCAGGAGCTCAACTCGGTCGGCGGCGCACTCACGACGCTGGGCCGGCTCGCCGGGATGGTGTCCGCTCAGTTGCTTCTGGTTCAGGTCCTGCTGATGGCCCGGATTCCCCTGGTGGAGCGGTCCCACGGACAGGACGAGCTGGCTCGGCGGCACCGGCTCGTCGGGCTGTGGTCCTTCAACCTCATGTGGGCACACCTGGCCCTCGTCTGGCTCGGCTATGACGTGACCGATCCCGATCTGAGCCTCTGGGGGACGATCGTCGACCTGGTGCTCAACTACCCGGGGATGCTGCTCGCGCTGGCCGGACTGGTCGCCCTCTGCATGGTCGTGGTGACCTCCTTCAAGGTGGCACGGGCGAAGCTGCGCTACGAGTCCTGGCATCTGCTCCACCTCTACGCCTACCTCGGGGTCGGGCTCGCCCTGCCGCACCAGTTGTGGACCGGGCAGGATTTCGTCGGGAACTACGGCGCGACGGTCTTCTGGTGGACCCTGTGGGCGGCCGCGGTGGCCAGCTCCCTGGTCTGGCGGGTCGGCCTGCCGATCCGGCGCACCCTGCGCCACCGACTCGTCGTCGAGCGGGTCTACCCCGAAGGCCCGGGAGTGACCAGCGTCGTGGTGAGGGGGCGCGACCTGCACCGGCTCCCGGTCGTGGCTGGGCAGTTCTTCCAATGGCGCTTCCTGGACGCCCCGGGCCGCAGTCGGGCCCATCCCTACTCGCTGTCTGCTGCCCCCGACGGGCGGTCGCTGCGGATCACCGCGGCGCACCTCGGGGACGGGTCCTCGGCGCTCGCCGACGTCACCCCCGGAACGCGCGTGATGATCGAGGGCCCCTACGGACGCCTGCACGCCGGGGTCCGGCGCGGGCGCAAGGTCCTGCTGGTGGCGGCCGGCATCGGGGTCACCCCGTTGCGGGCCCTGCTCGAGGAATTGCCGCAGCGCCCCGGCGAAGTCACCCTCGTCTACCGGGCTCGCAGCGAAGACGATCTCATCTTCACCCAGGAGTTGATGTCCCTGGCTGCGGCCCGTGGGGCCCGGATCTTCACCGTCCTCGGGCGCAGGACCACGCGGCGGCCGAGCTGGTTGCCCGAGAATGGGGCGCATCTGTCCGATGTCGACGCACTGCGCCACCTGGTGCCCGACCTGGCCGACCACGACGTCTACATTTGTGGGAGCCCGCAGTGGATGGACCACGTGGAGGCGGCGGCTCGCGCCGGAGGCGTCCCGGCCGCCCGCATCCACGTCGAACGCTTCGTCTACTGAACTACTGAACGCCTGGGCCAAGGGGGAGAAACACTCGTGCGCCGCATCGTCACCTGGGCCTTGAGCACGATCACCGTTCTCGTGCTGCTGTTCAGCTACCACACGTCGACGTCGAGCACTGCGGCCACGATCCAGGCCGAGGCCCCGCCGGCGGCCGAAACTCCCAGCCCCACCCGGTCGGCTCCCCAGCCCAGCCCCAGTGTCACGATGAGCCTGCCGACGTCGACGGCGACAGCCGCGACACCGACGGCCACGGCCACGGTAACCGCGGCTCCGACCGCAGCGCCCACGGCCACGGCAACCGCCACCAAGGGGGCCTCCGGCACTTTCGCCGGTGACCCGGTCCCCACGAAGTTTGGCAACGTCCAGGTGCAGATCACCGTGCAGGACAGGCGCATCACCGCGGCGACCGTCCTGCAGATCCCGCACACCGATCGCAAGGACGTGGCCATCAACAACCGCGCGGTGCCCATCCTCAACGCCGAGACCGTGGCGGCTCAGAGCGCGGAAATCGACATGGTCTCCGGCGCAACGGTCACCTCGGTCGCCTACATCAAGTCCCTCCAATCGGCCATCGACAAGGCGCACTTGTGACCCGACGGGCCTGGGTGCAGCAGCACATGGGGATGCCGATGAGCATTCACCTGCGGGGTGCGGCACTCACCGGTCCCGAGGTCGAGAAGGCGGTCGAGGCGGCATACCGACTGCTGGCCCGGATGGACGAGATCTTCTCGATCTGGAAGCCGGACTCGCAGCTGAGCCGGCTGCGTCGCGGAGAACTCCACCTGTCCGATTGCGACCCACTCGTCGCGCGGGCCGCCGAACTCGGCCGGCTCGCGCACGAGGTGACCGAAGGAGCGTTCAGCACCCAGCTTCCGGACCCGGCCGGGGTGCCCCGGTTCGACCCGACCGGGCTGGTCAAGGGGTGGGCGGTCGATCTGGCCTCAGCCGCGTTGAGCGGCCTGCCCGGGACCTCCTGGTGCATCAACGCCGGTGGCGACGTGCGGGCCGGACGGCACCGTCACGTGCCACCCACCGGAGCGGACGCCGCACCCTGGCGGATCGGGATCGAGGACCCGCGCGACCGGTCCCGGATCGCCCGGATCGTGCCCCTCGTCGACGGGGCCGTGGCCACTTCAGGGACCGCCGCCCGTGGGGCCCACCTGTACGACCCGAGCGGCGGACGATTCGTGGGCCGACCCGGCTCGACGAGTGTCGTCGGGCCGGACCTGTTGTGGGCAGACATCTGGGCGACCGCACTCTTCGTCGGCGGGGAAGGCACCCGTGCCGCGTTCGCCGGCCAGCCGGACTACCAGGCCGTGGATCTCTGACCGATCACGTCTGGTCCGTCGCCAGACGCAGGGCCGTAGCCAGGTCCTCGGGGGTGCTCACCGGAACATCACAGACGAAGCCGCGACACAGGTATGCCGCCGGCGCACCCTCGACGAGCGGGCGGCCGGCGAGCAGCGGGACTCCGGGGGAGTCGGACGGCCCGGCGACGACGACCAGACCTGGGGAAGTGCTTCGGCGGGCCAGGTTCGCCAGGGCGTCCGCGGCGGGACCCGAGCCGACGACCGCGACCTGCACCGGCCCGGCGATGCGCGCCTCGGCCGCGGCGAGGGTCCACCCGGCAAACCGCGGGTCGTGCCCGGCGACCGAACCAGCGACGGCCAGGGCGGCATCCGCTCGATCGAGGTGGACCGTCGACCCGGTCAAGGCGCCCAGGACCAACAACGCCATGGCCAACGCGGATTGCCCGGACGGCTCGGCATTGTCGGCGGCAGAGTGTGGTCGGGCAGGCAACCGGCCGTCCGCCGCGGTGTCGGGTTGCGGGGGCGTGTCGTAGTAG
>CAZNLX010000085.1:0-7155 GCA_964573925.1 uncultured Intrasporangiaceae bacterium | reverse complement strand
GTCCAGTTGCTGGACGTGCAGCTGACGGTGAGCGTGCACGGCATACCGATGGCCGTCCCGCACACCCGCCCGCTGGGGACGACCCCGCACGCGACGACGAGCCGACTGCTCGGGGAGGTCGAGCCGGTCTTCGGCACGATCCAGGTCCCGGGCAGCATCACCGGCCTGCTCGAATACCGGCTCGGCGAGGCCGGCCGCGACGCCATGGGGTATGCCGTCCACGTGCCCCACTACCTCGCCCAGGCGGAGTTCCATGACGCCGCGCTGGTGGCCTTCGACGCGCTCGTCGGCGCGACCGGGCTGGACCTCGCGCGCGACGACCTGGCCGCCGCAGCGATGCGGACCCGCGAGCAGGTCGCGACCGAGCTGGCCGACAACGACGAAGTACGCACTCTCGTCGGTGCCCTCGAACGGCAGTACGACACCTTCATGGAGGGCCGCACCCGCCCCAGCCTGCTCGCCACCGGGATGGGCGAAGTGCCTTCTGCCGACGAGATCGCCGCCGACGTCGAGGCATTCCTGCGCGAGGTCAACGACGAGGGCCGCCAGGCCTGACCGGCTCTCGGGTGCCGGGTGCGGGGCTCAGCCCTTGGCCTCGTCCCACCGGCTGACCACCGACACATCGGCCACGAACCGAACCGGGGGAGTCCCAGCGCGGCCGGACGGGCCCGATCCGGTGGCCAGCCACCGCCGTGAGCTGTCGGCCAACGCTCGATGCACGGCGGCCACCGCGTCGTCCGCGCGGGTCGCCGGGACGTGGACGAGCAACTCGTCGTGCAGGCACAGGACGATCCGACCGGCCAGTGGGGCCAGCTCGTGCCGGCACGTCGCCGCCCACGCCTTGAACAACTCGGCCGCAGCGCCCTGGATGATCGCGTTGCGGGCGAACCGTCCTCGGGCGGCATCCCAGCCCGGGCCGGCGGCCTGCCCCGGCTCGGGCTGAGCCGCCACGTCCAACCGGATCAGCCGGCCCCCGAAGGTGCGCAGCGGACGAGAAGCCAGCCCCGCGGCATACGCGGAATCGAGCAGTCCCATGGCGATCGGGTAGGCGCGTTCCAGGTCGCGCAGGGCCTGGCCGGCCGCCCCGGAACGCTGGCCGTACATCGCGGCGAGGACGGCAACCTTGGCGACCGGCCGCTCGACCCGCAGCTTCGCCGCGACCGGCGCGTAGAGGTCGTCGGCCAGGGTCGCCTCGGCGAAGGCGACATCGCCCGAGACCGCCGCGAGCACTCGCGGTTCGATCTGGCCCAGGTCGGCGCGGACGAGGACATGCCCAGGTTCGGCGGCGACGGCCGAGCGCAGGGGAGCAGGGAGGTTGTGCAGCCCGGCCTGCGCGGTCATCCGGCCCGCCGCCCCGTCGCAGGCCGTCCAGGCGCCCCGCAGCCGCCCGTCCGCGCCGACGTGCTCGTCGAGCCAGCGGTAGCCATAGGTCGTCGCGATCCGCTCGTCGCGCCGCCAGTCCAGCAGCGCCGCCACGAGCGGGTGGGTGGCCCGATAGGGCTCGAGCACCCACTTGCGGGTCGAGGGCACGTCGACCCCGGCTGCTGCGAGCAGGTCCTTGACCTGGGCGGGATTGCGCAGGTCGGCGGTGCGACCCGGGGCGTGCCGCAGGACCTCCGCGTCCCGCTCGGCCCGGATCCGGGCGGCATCGGCCTCGTTCACCGGACGCGGCCCGGCCGCCTGCCCGATGAGGGTCTCGGCCCGGGCCCGGTCGACCGGCAGCCCGTCGCGTTCCAGCTCCAGGCAGAGCACCGCCGCCGCCGATTCGGCGTATGCCGTCGCCACCGCGCGCGGTCCCAGCTCCGCCAGCCGCTCGTGTTGGCTCTGCGCCAGGCGGGCGACGAGCGCCGCCAGGGCGAGCAGCCGGGCATCGGTGGTGGCCCAGGCCGGGGTGAAGGCGTCCGGACGCAGATGTCCGTCCGGGCCGATCGGGTCGTCCGGGCGGTCGTCGGGCCGGGCGTCCGGGGCCGGGTCGAAGAGGTTGGCCTCGCGTCGCTGGGGGATCGAATCGGCCGACAGACCGGCCGACTCCGCGTGGACGTGCGCCGCATCGGCCACCCACCGACCGTTCAGGAGCCGGTGCACCTCGGCCAGATCCCAGGAGCGGGTGACCGGGACGTTGGCCGCGATGAGCCGGCCGAGGCCGGTCGCGGCGCTCACCACCGTCCAACGCGGGTGGTGGGCAGCCTCGTCCGCGGCTGCTGCGGAGAGGACCTCGGACACGGAGCCCACCCGCGGCATACCCGCCCGCCCCTCTCGCAGGTATGCCGCCCGCTCGCCGACGACGACGAGCGGCCACAGCGCGCGTCCCGGGTCGGCCATGGCTCCATCCTCGCGCAGAGGCCGAGCGACACCGTTCGGGATGAGCCGCACGGGGGCCGGTGTTGCATCACGAGCAGCCCCCGGAAAGGATGGCGGGGCACGAGTGCGGCCGTCGGCCGCGCGCATCGGAAGGACGGCCCCGTGGGGATCTTCGGCAAGGACGACAACAAGAGCCTCGCGACCACTCAACGCAGCGCGCTGGAGCAGGCTGCCATGGGTCAGGACGAAGGTGGCCTGGCCGGGCTGGCCACCGACCTCGTCGAGAAACTGCTCGATGTCGGGATTGACGGGCGTCGGCCGTTCGACTCGGCGCGTGAGGTGGCCGTGGCGGCCCGCGCGGGCGTGCGCAGCGACGACGCCGCGATCCGGGCGGTCGTCCGCAAGCACGTCGCAGCCGGTGGTGTCGGCGGTTTCGTCACCGGGCTCGGCGGCTTCGTCACGATGCCGGTCGCGCTGCCGGCCAACGTCCTGGAGTTCTACCTCGTCGGCACCCGGATGGTGGCGGCCATCGCCCACCTACGCGGCTACGACGTCGACGACCCGCAGATCCGCAGCGCCATCCTGCTCACCCTCGTCGGCGCGGACGCCGACGATCTGCTGCGCAAGGCCGGCAGCGTCGCCGGAGTGTCCCTGGGGACCAGTGGCCGGCTCACCGCGTTGGCCGCCCAGCGCCTGCCCCGGCCGGCACTCATGGTCCTCAACAAGGCGATCGGTTTCCGGCTCGTGGCGCGGGCCGGTCGCTCGGTGCTCGCGCGCTTCGGCAAGGCCGTGCCGGTCGTCGGTGGAGCCATCGGGGCCGGCCTGGACGTCTACCTGCTGGGCAAGATCGCCGATTCGGCCAAGCGCGAGTTCCCGCGCCGGATGGCCTGACCCGCACGGCATACCTGCGGAATCTCCGGGCCACCCCGGTCGTTGCAGAGGTCGGCGGCCCGTTCGGGCCGTCACGGGCGTGGTCCACGAGGAGAAACGGGCATGGCTGCTGGACGAGGTGCGGGGTCGGCTCGCTGGGGGATGCTGCGGGCCCTGGGCCTAGCGCTGCGTGCGGCCACTCGGCCGGGCGCACCGGGGATGGCCGAACGGCTCGCTGCGGTGCCGCGGATGGTCCGGGCCGCGATGAGCGGCCAGTACGAAGGGGTTTCCCGCGGTCGGCTGCTCGGGATGCTCGCCGCGGTGCTCTACGTCGTGTCGCCGGTCGACCTCGTGCCGGAGAGCCTGTTCACCGTCCTCGGGTTGGCCGACGACGCCATGCTCGTCACCTGGCTGGCCACCGCCCTCATCAACGACACCGAGGCGTTCATCGGTTGGGAGCGGTCGGTCGGCTGGACAGGCCGCGGTGCCGCTCCGGGCGCGCCGCACGCCAGTGCCCAGGCTTCCCCGCAGGACGCCACGTGGACGTCCTCGCAGAGTGGTTCGGCGTCGAGCCCGCAGGACGCCCCGGCCGCTGGCCCGGGCTCCTGGACCGTGCAGTCCCACGTGGTCCACTGATCCTTCCGACCGGGGTGGACGCGGGGTGACTTCGGGCCGCGCCGCGTGACCTCGCGCGGCGTCGTCCACATCCCCACCAACTGTCGTCCCACCGTCCACAGGGAGCCAGCCGCCGGCTGCGACGGCGGCACCCGCCCGTCGATGATCGGCGGCATGACGACAATCCGCATCTCCGATCCGGTCGACCTGGTCAAGATCGTTCCCTATCACCTGGGATATCACCCCGAGCGTTCGATCGTGCTCATCGGCCTCAAACGCAAGCACGTTGGGGTCATTCAGCGCCTGGACCTGCCACAGTTGGCCGCCGACTGCGCCGTGGCCGCCGAGCTCATGGTTGGTCACCTCCGCCGGGACGGGTGCACCGGCGGAATCGTCGTGGTCTACGAGGACGAGGTGGACCACGGGCGGACGGCGGGGGCGGCGGTCGAGCAGGCTCTGCTCCGTCACCGCGTCGACCTCGTCGAGTCGGTCGTCGTCCGCGGTGAGCGGGTCTACTTCCCCGACCGGCGCGGCGGTGCGGCGCAACCGATCGGCGGACTGTTACTCCCACCGGACGATCAGGTGCCGGCCATCGCCGACTACGTGGCGCACGGACGTCGCGCGCTTCCCTCCCGAGATGCCCTGGGCGAGCGGATCACCCCGACCGAGGATCCGTTGCGCGAGCGGGTCCGGGTGGCGGCGGGGCGGTTGGGAGCGATGCGTCCGATCCGGGCCGCCCGCGGTCGAGCCATGGCCGATTGGGGGGCCTTCCTCGATGTCGATGACCCGGCGTGGTTTACCGGTCGAGGGCACTCCGCGGCACGTCTGGCCCGACTCGGCCACAGCCTCCGGGATCTACAACTGCGGGACCTCATCTCGGCGTGGCTGTGCCCGGGCACCCTCGAGCTGGAGGCCTTCGACTCCGAGCTGGCCCAACTGGCCCGGGACTACCTGCCGGCCGGCCGGGCCTGGACGACACGCCCCGACCAGGGGCTCCCGACTGACGGCGAACGCGACTCGACGATCCCCGAGTGGGACGAGCCTCCCGGTGGCGCAGACCGGCGCCTCGACGAGCAGGACCAGCGCCTCGTCGAGCGGCTGTGCGAGCTGGCCCGCCTCGTCCCGGACGGACACGCGCCTGCGGTGCTCAGCTTGCTTGCCTCGCTGTGCTGGCATCTGGGCGAGGGGGCAATGGCCCGAGTCGCCCTTGACCGGGCCCTGGCGCTCGACCCGGGTTACCGATTGGCGCTCCTGCTCGAGCGGATGCTCGACCTGAGCATCCGGCCGACGAGCCGGCTGTCGTCCACGGGGTGAACCGGACGTTGGCACGGGGCCAGCGTCGCGGCATACACTCGCGCTCAGGTCATGAGTGTCAGCGCCAAGCCCCGGCTCGCTGACCGGCAACCCTTCCTCGTGATGGGGTGCCCCGGGTGAAGACCCGGCCCGTGCACGCCGCGCGGGCAAGCGCGAGCGTGAGGAGATCCATCTGTGAGCGTCACCGGCGACCCACCGGTGGTCACGGGTGCCTGGCGGGCGGGTCAACCGGACGGACACCGCCGCTTCGCCGACCTGGGCGACGTCGTGCTCGAACGCGGTGGTCGGCTGCCGGGGGTCCGGGTCGCGTACGAGACCTGGGGCACTCTCAATGCGGCCGGGGACAACGCGGTGCTCGTCGAGCACGCACTCACCGGTGACAGCCACGTCGTCGGGGCAGCCGGTCCGGGTCATCCGTCGCCCGGCTGGTGGGAGGGGCTCGTCGGGCCGGGACGCGACCTGGACACCGACCGGTGGTTCGTCGTGTCGGCGAACGTCCTCGGCGGTTGTCAGGGGAGCACGGGACCGTCCTCGGCTGCGCCCGACGGGCGTCCCTGGGGCAGCCGGTTCCCCTTCATCACCATTCGGGACCAGGTCGCGGTCGAGGCCCTCCTGGCGGACCTGCTCGGGATCCAACGATGGGCCGTCGTCATCGGGGGCTCGATGGGCGGGATGCGGGTGGTGGAGTGGGCCGTCGGACACCCGGACCGGGTGGCTCAGGCCATCGTGCTCGCCTCCACCGCTGCAGCCACAGCCGACCAGATTGCCTGGGCGCAACCCCAGCTGTTGGCCATCAGGGCCGATCCCGACTTCGCCGGTGGCGACTACTACGACCGACCGCGGGGCCCGCGCACGGGGATGGGGATCGCCCGACGGATCGCTCAGACCACCTATCGCAGCGCGGCCGAACTCGATGAGCGCTTCGGCCGCGACGTGCAGCCTGGTGAGGACCCGTTGGGTGACGGCGGCCGCTACGCGGTCGAGAGCTACCTCGACTACCACTCAGACAAGTTGGCCCGGCGTTTTGACGCCAACTCCTATCTCGTGCTCACCGAAGCGATGAACTCTCACGACGTCGGCCGGGATCGCGGTGGGGTGGCGGCTGCGCTCGCCCGGGTGACCGCGTCGGTCGTCGCCGTTGGAGTGGACTCCGACCGGCTCTATCCCGTGGCGCAGTCCGAACGGATCGCCCACGGAGTTCGCCACGGGCAGGTGCGGATCATCCACTCCGGATGCGGCCACGACGGCTTCCTTATCGAGGTGGACCAGGTCGGCGCCATCGTCCGTGACACACTTGGTCGTCCGAGTGGGACCTAGGGCAGGGTGAGTTCGCGCGCGATCCGGTAACGTCGGTCGCAGGACGCGCGGTGCGTCAACAAGGAGGTTATGGTGGCCGTCGTTGTCGGGTACGTTGCGACCAAGGAGGGGCGGGCTGCCCTTCGTCGGGCGGCCGAGGAGTGCGAACTCCGGCACACCCGTCTCATCGTCATCAACTCGCAGCGCGGGGGCAAGGACTTCGACGCCGACGAGGCGCTGAAGTTCGAGACCGAGCTGCAGGCCATCCAGAAGAAGCTCTCCGACCTCGGCCTGCAGAACGAGGTACGTCAGTTGGTCCGCGGGAACGAGCCGGCGGAAGACCTCATCTCGGTTGCCGAGGAGGAAAACGCCGAGTTCATCGTCATCGGTCTGCGTCGCCGGACCCCGGTGGGCAAGCTGATCCTGGGCTCGAACGCCCAGCGGATTCTGCTCGACGCGACCTGCCCCGTTCTTGCCGTGAAGGCGGCTCGCGAGGACTGATCCTGGCGACAGGTTCGTCTGCGGCAGCACGGGCCGAAGGGCCCGTGCTGCCGCGGTTAACGCCGTCGGCGGTGGGCGCTTTATAATGTCCGACGTCGGGGCACCGCGGACCTCGAGCGACGACCATCGGCAACTGCTCCGCCGCGACCCTTCCCTCCCAGCTCACTCTGTCCCGCCCGTATGCCGTCCCGGGGAAGGTCGGCGTGCGCTCGCATGGCGAAAGGTAGTCGGTGCCCGTGTCGCACGTCTCCTCCAGTT
>CAZNLX010000084.1:1205-7226 GCA_964573925.1 uncultured Intrasporangiaceae bacterium | reverse complement strand
TCGGCCCGAACGAGATCGACGAGGAAGTCGATGAACCGCACCTGGGCGTCGAGCAGCCCCACCTGGTGGAACGAACGCCCCAGGTGCCAGTCGGAGGTGTGGATCACGCGCACGGCCCCAGGCTATGACCGAGCACCGACAGCCCTCGGGAGGCGCGTCGGCGCGGACCGCACGAACGGCTCCGGCCGGGTCAATCGCACCAGTCAGCCGCTGCGCCCGTGGACAATCCATCGCGGCGAGACCTGGCGGGCGGCATACTCTGCGGCCATGGGCCAGGACATCGAGACCATTACCTACACGCGCGAGCAGCGCCAGCAGTTCCGCCAGAAGGTGCAGCTGTGCCTGGACGTCTTCGAACGAATGCTGGCCTACAGCCACTTCGACTTCGATCGTCCGATGACCGGGATGGAGATCGAGCTCAACCTCGCCGATGCCGACTATCGCCCGACGATGTCCAATGCCGAGGTCCTCGCGCACATCGCGGATCCCGAGTATCAAACCGAACTGGCGCGCTACAACATCGAGTTCAACGTCAAGCCCCGTGAGCTGGGCGGCGACTCGATGCTCGCGCTCGAGGGCGACCTCCGCTCCTCGCTCAACCGGGCCCAGAGCACCTGCGCAGACCTCGGCAGCCGGATCGTCATGATCGGCATCCTGCCGACGGTCACCGCGCAGGACTTCGACGGCGACTGGATGAGCGCCAATGCGCGCTACCACGCCCTCAACGACGCGATGCTCACCGCTCGGGGCGAGGACGTCCACCTCGACATCGACGGACCCAGCGGGGAGCGCTTGGAGCGCTACTTCGACTCGCTGGCCCCGGAGGCGGCCTGCACCTCCATGCAACTGCACCTGCAGGTCGCCCCGTTGTCGTTCGCCGACCACTGGAATGCCGCGCAGGTCCTCGCCGGGCCGCAGTTGGCGCTCGGCGCGAACTCGCCGTTCTTCCTCGGCCACCGACTGTGGGCCGAGTCGCGCATCCCGGTCTTCAGCCAGGCCGCGGACACCCGCTCCCCGGAGCTCAAGAACCAGGGAGTCCGTCCCCGGGTCTGGTTCGGGGAACGCTGGATCACCTCGATCTTCGACCTCTTCGAGGAGAACGTTCGCTACTTCCCGGCGCTGCTGCCCGAGGCCACGCCCGAGGACCCGGTGGCGGTGCTCGATGCCGGGGGAGTCCCGGCCCTGGCCGAGATGCGGCTGCACAACGGGACCGTCTACCGCTGGAACCGGCCGATCTACGACATCGTCAATGGGCGCCCGCATCTGCGGGTCGAGAACCGGGTCCTGCCGGCAGGCCCGACGATCATCGACACGCTGGCCAATGCCGCGTTCTACTACGGTGCGCTGCGCATGATCGCCCAGGAGGACCGGCCGTTGTGGTCGAGGATGAGTTTCGCGGCCGCCGACGACAACTTCCTGGCCGGAGCCAAGGACGGCCTGGAGGCCAAGCTCTATTGGCCCGGGAGGGGCGACCTGCCGGCCACCGAGTTGATCCTGCGGCACCTGTTGCCGTTGGCGGACGCCGGGCTGACCGAATGGGGGGTGTCCGCGGCCGCCCGCGATCGGTTCCTCTCCGTCGTCGAGGGACGTTGCCTCACGGGGGTCAACGGGGCCAGCTGGCAGACCGCCGCGGTCGAGCGGCTGGAGGAACGCGGCATACCGCGGCAGGAGGCGCTGCGGCGGATGGTGGCGGCCTACTCCGAGCACATGCACGGCAACGAGCCCGTCCACACTTGGCCGTTGCCATGACCGCCGACTCGAGGACCCCACTGTCGTTCCGCTTGCTCAACGTCTTCGCGATCGGGGACGACCCATTCTCGGGCAATCCGCTCGCGGTCTTCGAGGACGCCTCCGGCCTTGACGACGCGACGATGCAGGCCCTGGCTCGTCAGTTCAACCTTTCGGAGTCGACGTTCGTCACGGGCGCACCCGCCGACCCGGCCGCCGACGCCGTCGTGCGGATCTTCACCCCCGGCTACGAGATGCCCTTCGCCGGGCACCCGACTCTCGGGACGGCATACGTCGTCGGTGAGCGGCTCGGCCGCGCCGACGTGGTCCTGCGGGTGCCGGCCGGGGACATCCCGGTCCGCGGCGAGGGGGCCCGGTGGACCTTGACCGCCAATCCCGCGACGATCACCCACGGGGTCGTCCCGCTGGCCGACCTCGCCTCAGTCGTGGGTCTCGCCGAGGACGACCTCGTCGGCCCCGGGGCCTGGGTGGATGCGGGAGTGGACCAGTTCCTCCTCGAGGTCAGAACGGTGGCCGCGGTCCGCCGAGCCGTCGCAGACCCTGTGGCCGCCCGACGGCACGTCCGCTCGCCGCGCGGGGAGAGCATGGCGCTGGTCTGGACCTGGACCGGCCCGGACACCATCGAGGCCCGCTTCTTCTTCAGTCAGGACGCGGTCATGCTCGAGGACCCAGCCACCGGGTCGGCGTCGGCGAACCTCGGCAGCCTGCTGGCCGCGCGAGGCTTCCGAGGCACGGTGACGGTCGCCCAGGGCGCCGTGGTGGAACGGCCCTCGCGCCTGCACATCGAGGTCACCGACGAGGGCCGGGTGCTCGTCGGCGGGATGGTCCGGGACCTCGGCGCAGGGGTCCTCACCCTCTGATGGCCACCTATGTCGCGTTCCTGCGTGCCGTCAACGTGGGCCGCCGTCAGACCCCGATGGCGCGGGTGCGGGAGGCGCTGGACGCGGCGGGTTTCGGTGACGTCCAGACCTACATCCAGACCGGGAACGTCCGGCTCGGCTCGACCCTGCGGACAGCCGAGCGGGTGGCCGAGCGGGTTCGTGAGGTGCTCTCCAGCGAGTTCGGCTTCGACGTCCCCGCGATCGTCCGTATGCCGTCCGAGCTCACCGCCCTCGTCGCGGCGGTCGACGCCCTGCCCAACCCGTTCCCCGACGGGCGCACGTATGCCGCGTTCCTGGACCGCGAGCCCTCGGACGAGGCCCGGCAGACCCTGGACGCCTGGGAATCGCCGGGGGAGTCGGCCCGGGTGGTCGGAGCGCACGTCGTCATGCGGCTGGGCATCCCGGCGCACGAGGCGAAACTGACCAACGCCCGGATCGAGCGCTTCGGGGTCCAGTCGACGACCCGCGATCTCACCGTCGTGCGGGCGCTGGCCGATCGCTGGGGTGCCTGAGCCCGCGCCGCCGGACGACGTCGAAGCACACGACGGCAGCGGCCGCTGAAACGTTGAGGGACTCCACCCCACCGGCCATCGGAATCGACACCCAGGTGTCGACGAGGCGGCGAACGTCAGGGCTGAGGCCGGAGGTCTCCCCACCCATGACGTATGCCGTGTCCTGCGGGAGATCGGCCTGGAAGAGGTCCGCCGGCCCGGCCGCATCCAAGCCGGCGATCCGATGCCCGTTGCGCCGCAGGGCCTCGACGGCTTCGACGGCCGTAGCGGTCTTGAGGATGGGTGCCCTGAACGCCACGCCTGCCGATGCCTTGACGACGAGCGGATCGATGGACGCCACGCCCCGGCGCGGCACGACGATCCCAGTGAATCCGGCCGCGGTGGCGGTGCGCAGGATCATGCCGACGTTGGCCGGTGTCGTGATCCCGTCGAGAACGAGGACTGGGCCGGTCAGCCCCTGGGCCAGGGCGAGGTCCAGCGGGAGCATCCGTGGGGCGACGACATCTGCGCAGACGCCCTGGTCCTGCTTGCCGTTGCCGGCGATCTTCTTGACCCGGTCGGCAGCAACGAGCTGCACACTGACCCCGCGGTGCCGTGCGGCCGAACGAATCTCGCCGACGTGCGGTCCGCGAGCGGTCTCCGCGAGGAGCACCTTGTCGACGACCAGCTCCGGGTCGGTCAACGCCTCGAGGACCGGGTTGCGGCCGTAGATCGTGACGAACCGGTCCTTGGGTGAGACTGCGGGCGGGATCGAGGTCACCCCTTCATCCAACACGGTGCAACGAGATCCGGCTGAAGGCTAGCCAGCGATGTAAGCGTTTACGTATGCTGTGCGTCTAGTCAGTCGGCCAAGGGTTGTCCGACGTGATCGAGTCAGAGAGCGACGATGTCCCTGCACGTTGTGTCACGTTCTGTCCCACGGGAGGTGGCTCCCGCGTGACCTCGACCGCCCCTGTTTCGATGGTCAACACGGCTGCCTACGTCCTGGCCGGGCTCTCCGTGGAGCGCCGCGAGATGTTCGAGTTGCGCCTGCACCGTTGGTGGGACGATCTCGCCGACTCCTTGGCGAGTCTCTACGGGCCGCGATGGGAGGAGGTGGCCCGACACCTCGTCGTGCTGGCGGCCACGGCATACCGGGATCGGGATCCGGAACTGCACCGGCTGGACGAGCGGCGCATCCTGCAGCCGGACTGGCTGCAGGCTCCGCGGATGTTCGGTTACGCCACCTACGCGGATCGCTTCGCCGGGACCCTCGAAGCGGTCGGCGGACGGCTGGACTACCTCGAAGAACTCGGCGTCACCTACCTGCACCTCATGCCGTTGCTGCGACCACGGACCGGCGACAACGACGGTGGTTATGCCGTGGCCTCCTACCGCGAGGTGCGCCCGGACCTTGGCGGGATCGAGGACCTCAAGGCACTGTCCAAGCTGCTCCGGGACAAGGGGATCAGCCTGGTGCTGGACCTCGTGCTCAACCACGTGGCCCGGGAACACGAGTGGGCGACCAAGGCCAAGGCGGGAGACCCGCGTTACCGGGACTACTTCTACGTCTACCCGGACCGCACTGTGCCCGACGCCTTCGAAGAGACCCTGCCGGAGGTGTTCCCGGACTTCGCTCCGGGGAATTTCACCTGGGACGAGGACTTGTCCGGCTGGGTGTGGACGACCTTCAACGAATGGCAATGGGACGTCAACTGGTCCAACCCCGACGTCTTCTGCGAGTACGCCGACATCATCTTCTTCCTGGCCAATGCCGGCGTCGAGGTCGTCCGGCTCGACGCGATCGCCTTCACCTGGAAGCGGCTAGGCACGAACTGTCAGAACCAGCCGGAGGTACACGCACTCACTCAGGCGCTGCGAGCCTTGGCCCGGATCGCCTGCCCGGCAGTGGCATTCAAGGCCGAGGCGATCGTCGGCCCGCGGGACCTGGTGCAGTACCTCGGCCAGGGTGAGCACCACGGCAAGGTGAGCGACCTGGCCTACCACAACTCCCTCATGGTCCAGACCTGGTCGATGCTGGCGACCCAGGACGTCCGGCTGGCAGCACACGCCTTGTCCGCCCTGCCCCAGGTGCCGGCCTCGGGCACCTGGATTGCCTATCTGCGCTGCCACGACGACATCGGGTGGGCTATCGACGACGGCGATGCTGCCGCAGTCGGTCTCAACGGCTTCGCCCACCGGGCGTTCCTGTCCGACTGGTTCATCGGGGCCTTTCCCGGTTCACCGGCACGAGGCCTGACCTTCCAGGCCAACCTCGCCACCGGCGATCGGCGGATCAGCGGCACCGCTGCGGCCTTGGCCGGGCTCGACCTGGCTCGCGCCGCCGGTGACGGACCCGGCATCGACCGTGCCGTGGCTCGGATCCTGCTCGGGCACGCCCTGGTGGCCGGTTTCGGTGGGGTACCAGTGGTCTGGAGCGGCGACGAACTGGGCCTGGCCAACGACCCGCGTTGGGCGCAGGAGCCCGGACACGAGGACGACAACCGGTGGGTGCACCGGGCCCGGATGGATTGGAGCCAGGCGCAGCGACGCCACGACCCGGGCACGCCGGAGCAGCGCGTCTTCGACGGGATCGCGCACATCGCCCGGACCCGGGCGAGGCTGCCGCACCTGCACGGGTCGGTGCGCTCGCAGGTGCTGGGCGTGTGGGACCCGGGAGTCCTCGTGCTCGCCCGGCGTCACCCGGTGGGGACCATGCTGACCATCTACAACGTCACCGACTCCTGGCGGCCGGTGCCCGGCCGGGTGTTGCGCCAGGAGGGGCTCTCCGGCGCGGTCGAGGCGCTCACCGGAGAGCGGGTGCGGGTGGGGGACGACGACAACGCCTGGCTTCCCCCGTATGCCGTGTGGTGGCTGGTCGACCACATCCCGCCGCACGC
>CAZNLX010000084.1:0-1105 GCA_964573925.1 uncultured Intrasporangiaceae bacterium | reverse complement strand
GTGCAGCAGCGCGTCTCGTTCAAGGTCTACTACGAGGACACCGACAGCCTCGGCGTCGTCTACTACGCCAACTACTTCAAGTTCATGGAGCGCGGGCGTTCGGAATTCCTCTCGGGAGAGGGGCGTTCGGTCGCCGACTGGAACGCCGATGGCTTCTTGCTCGTCGTGCACTCGGTGCAGGCGACCTTCAAGCGGCCGGCGGTCCTCGGCGATGTCGTCGATATCGTCACGTCGTTCAGCCTGCCCTCGATCTACCGTGGCCGCTTCTCGCAGCGGGTCGAACGCGCGGGGGAACTGCTCGTCGACGGCATCGTGGACGTCGTGTGTCTGGACCGGGCGCAGAACCTCATCGAGTTCCCGCCGGCCCTGCGTGCCCTGGCCGACTGACCCGAATCGGCTTCGGTCCGCTCAGAGCAGACCCAGCTCCTGGGCCTCCTCCCAGAGGTCGTCGCGGGCCGCCGGGTGGGCGGCATGCTCGATGAGCTGCACGGCTTGGCTCTTCTGATCGCGCCAGGCGATCTCGGCTACGCCCTGCTCGGTGATGACCGCGGTGTGCTGGAAGGACGTCACCGGTGCCTCGATGAGCGGGACGATCGTCGACACGTCGGCCTTGGGGTGCCAGGAGCGCAACGCCATGAGTGCCTGGCCGCCGGGGGCGTGCAGCGCGCCGACGGTGAAATCGCTCTGGCCGCCGAAACCCGAGTAGACCTTGGCGTTGACGCTGGCGGCATTGGCCTGGTCGTAGAGGTCCACCTGCAAGGCGGTGTTGATGCTCGTCATGAGGGGCTGCTCGGCGATGATCGCGGGGGAGTTGGTCGTCTCGGTCCGCAGCACCCGGATCCGCTCGTTCCGATGGACCCAGGCGTAGAGCTCGGCCGACCCGAGCAGCGCCGAGGTCGTGATGACCCGCGAGGGGTCCAGAGCCCCGGCTCGCTCCAGCTCGAGGACGCCGTCGCCGATGATCTCGCTCCAGATCCCCAGCCCTCGTTTGCCCCGCAGTCCGTCCAGGGCCGCGTCGGGGATCTCGCCGATGCCCAGCTGCAGCGTGGCACCGTCCGCGACGCGACGTGAGACGAGGTCGCCGATGACGCGGGCGCTGTCCGCG
>CAZNLX010000083.1:0-7240 GCA_964573925.1 uncultured Intrasporangiaceae bacterium | reverse complement strand
CTCAACATCAAGGGCTTCGCGGGGGAGAAGGGCTTGGAGTATTACTCCGAGATCACCGTCGTCAACCTCGGGGCCCAGGTGCTCGTGCCGGATCTGGTCGCCAAGGCCAAGGCCGCCAAGGCCGATGCGGTCCTGGTCAGCCAGGTGGTCACCCAGAAGGACGCCCACATCCACAACGTCTCGCAGATGACCGCCGCCTTCCGGGAGGCCTATCCGGCCGGCAAGGTCCCGCTGCTCGTCGCCGGTGGGCCGCGTTTCGAGGAAGGCTCGGCCGAGCGCCTCGGGGTCAACCGCATCTTCGGCCGCGGCACCACGCCGAGCGAGGTGGCCAGCTACCTCGTCCACGCCGTCCTCCCGCCGGCCACCCCCACCCGAAAGAAGGCCTCATGAGCACCGCCACGACCCGCGCCGAGGTGGGCCGCACCGTCGTCCACCGCCGCTACGTCCCCTACAGCCACGCGCACTACGCCGGGAACCTCGTCGACGGGGCCTACTCCCTGGCCGCCTTCGGCGACGTCGCGACCGAGATGTGCATCCTCACCGACGGTGACGAGGGTCTGTTCGCCTCGTATTCGGACGTCCAGTTCCTCGCCCCGGTGCGTGCCGGTGACGTCCTGGAGATCGAGGCCAGAATCGTGCGGGTCGGTCGCCGGTCCCGCGAGATGGACTTCGCCGTCCGGGTGGTATGCCGCGGCACCCCCGAGCAGGGCGCCTCGGCCGCCGAGGTCCTCGACCCGCCGATCGTCGCCACGACGGCCCGAGGGACGGTCGTCGTTCCGTGATCCCGTCGGCGTGTCGATGCCGGACACGCCGTGTATCGGGAGTTTCCCTTTCCGAGAACGGCTTTCACTCAACCCTGTGACCAGCACTGTTGCGCGTTTGCGCAGGTCAGCGGGCGGTTGACAGATCGTGACTGGCGAGTAGGTTCATCCTTGTTGTTCGCCTCGGGTGGCACCGTTCACGAGATGCGGCAACGTCCCGGGGTGGGAGTCCACGGCGGCCTGCGCGCGCGGCCGCCGGAGGGCCAGGCTCGTCCGTCCCGAGGCGGGGCTGCGGACCGCAACAGTGGTTGCGAACGCCGAGGGTGCTCGTGCCCGCCTAGTAGACAACATCCGCTCGCTCCTCAGCCGGAGGAGTGTCGGTTGGTCCCAACGGCGGCACGAGCCCCCACGGTGCCATCAACCTCGAGCGCCGGACCCGTCGGTTCCAGAAACTCGGCTCCGCTGACCTACCGTGGGACCGTGCGCCGCCTCCTGCTCGCCCTCCTCGGTGGCATCGCGCTGACCCTCGCCTTCCCCGGCTACGGCCTGTGGTGGTTGGCCCCGGTCGGTGTCGCCCTCTTGGCGTTGGCCACCGTCGACGCGCGCGGCCGCATGGGAGCGCTGACCGGGCTCATCTTCGGGCTCGCCTTCTTCGTCCCCACCCTCAGTTGGTCGGGCAGCTTCCTCGGAGTCGTTCCCTGGGCGGCGCTCGCCGTGCTCCAGTCGCTGTTCATCGCGCTGCTCGGCGCGGGCAGCGCCCTGCTCCAGCGCACCGCTGTCCGACCCGTCGCCATCGGACTGCTCTGGGTGGCCCAGGAAGCGCTGCGGGACCGGTTCCCCTACGGCGGCTTCCCGTGGGTCCGCCTGGCCTTCAGCCAGGCCGACAGCCCGCTCGGACGGGTCGCCGCTCTCGGCGGCGCGCCGACGGTGACCTTCCTCGTCGCCCTGGCCGGTGGGCTGATCGGGATTGCCGCGCACGCGGCATACCTGGCCCGTCGTCGAACACCCGCGGGGTGGGGGAGCGGGCGCGATCCGGCGCTGCGGGCCTTGGCCGGTGCCGGTGCCGTGGCTCTGATCGGGCTTGCCGTGCCACTGCCCACCGATGGGAGCCCGGCCCGCGTCCTGGCCGTCCAGGGCAACGTTCCGCGGCCCGGACTGGACTTCAACGCCGAGCGGCGGGCCGTCCTGGACAACCACGTCGAGGTCACCGTGTCGGCCGCCGAGCGCGATCGACAGGCCGGGCTGCCGGCTCCCGACCTGGTGGTATGGCCGGAGAACGCCTCCGACATCGACCCGATCCGCAATCCGGACGCCGGCGCTGCGATCGCCCGCGCGGCGACGGCGGCCGCGGCACCGGTCGTGGTCGGCGGGCTGCTCGAGGAGCCGGCCCCCGGGGTCTCCAACGTGTCCTTGCTCTACCTGCCGGGCGGCACAGGACCGGTGCAGACCTACGTCAAACAACACCCGGTCCCCTTCGCGGAGTACATCCCGCACCGGTCCTTCTACCGGCTCCTGTCCAGTCAGGTGGACCTGCTGCGGACCGACTTCGCGGCAGGACCGGGTCCGGTGCTGTTCCGGGTTCGGGGCGCGGCCGGTGGGGAGGTCGTCGCCGGGCCGAGCATCTGCTTCGAGGTGGCCTATGACGACCTGGTGCGGGCCAACGTGCTCGACGGGGCCAACCTGCTGCTCGTGCAGACGAACAACGCCACCTTCGGGTTCACTCACGAGTCAGTGCAGCAACTGGCCATCTCCCGGATCCGTGCCATCGAGCACGGCCGATCGGTGGTGCACGTGTCGACCGTCGGTGTGAGCGCCCTCATCAGACCGGACGGAACGATGATCGCCCCGACAACGTTGTTCACACCGGCTGCCCTCAACGCTTCGCTGCCCCGACGGGATGGGCTCACCCTGGCCACCCGGCTCGGGGCGTGGCCGGAATACATTGGGATGCTCTGTCTGATCGGCTGGCTCGCCCGGCACGCGACGCAACGCCTGCGTCATCGAAAGGAACCGAACCCGTGACCACCTCGACAACCCGAGGCCCCCTGCACCGCGTGGTCGTGCTCATCCCGACCTACAACGAGCGGGAGAACCTGCCGCGCATCGTGGCCCGGGTCAGGGCCGCCGTGCCCGCTGCCGACATCCTCGTGTTGGAGGACAACTCCCCGGACGGGACCGGGGCGGTCGCCGACGAACTCGCCGCCGCTGACCCCGCGGTGCACGTCATGCACCGGCCGGGCAAGCAGGGCCTCGGCGCGGCATACAAGGCGGGCTTCGCCTGGACCATCGAGCGCGGCTACGACGCTGCGATCGAGATGGACGCCGACGGGTCACACCAGCCCGAGCAACTGCCGAGCCTGCTGCGCGCCGCCGAGGACGCCGATCTCGTCATCGGGGCCCGCTGGGTGAAGGGCGGGTCGGTGGTCAACTGGCCGGCCCACCGCAAGGTGCTCTCGGTCGGCGCGAACATCTACACCAAGGTCATGCTCGGCCTGCCGGTCAACGATGCCACCGGCGGCTACCGGGTCTACCGGACCTCGGCGTTGCAGGCGATGGACCTGGATTCGGTGAGCTCGGCCGGCTACGGCTTCCAGGTGGACATGACCGTCGCGCTGGTGCGGGCCGGACTCACCGCTGTCGAGGTCCCGATCGAGTTCGTCGAGCGAGAAATCGGCGAGTCGAAGATGAGCGGCAACATCGTCACCGAGGCATTCGTCAACGTCGGCAAGCAGGGGCTAGCCCACCGGGCCGGACAACTGCGAGGGCTCGCCGCGCGGGCCCGACGACCCAAGGGCGGTCGATGGCACAGCGCGTGACCCGGGTGGGGGCCGCGCGTCGTTGGCCCTGGCTGCTCACCCTTGCCCTGCTCGTCGTCCCCACCGCCGAGTTGGCAGTCATCATCTGGGTGGGTCAGCAGATCGGCGGTTGGCCAACCCTGGCTCTGCTGTTCGTCGAATCCGCGCTGGGGGCCTGGCTGGTCCGGCGCGAGGGCGCCCGCACCTGGCGTGCCCTGGCCGGCGCCCTCAACTCCGGCCGAATGCCCTCCAAGCAGCTCTCGGATGCCGCCCTGGTGCTCGTCGGCGGAACCCTGCTGCTCACGCCCGGCTTCCTCACCGACCTCGTCGGCTTCTTCTTCATCCTCCCGGTTACTCGACCGCTGGCTCGTGGGGTGCTCGAAACCGTGGTCACCCGCAAGCTCCTGGGCGGGATCGTCGGCCCGGCAGGCACCGACCGCCGCTCGTTCGGTGGGTCCTCCACCGGTCCACGCGGCTCCGGACCCGGGGACATCATCGAGGGCGAGATCGTCGACGGCTGAGCCGTCGGCACGGCATACGAATCGGCGCGGCCCGCACCTCACGAGAAGGTGCGGGCCGCGCCGTCGTATGCCGCCCTCGCGGCTCGTCGCTCAGGCGCTGCGCTTGGTGGCCTCGCCGCGGGAGGCCCGCAGCAACTCGAGCCGCTCCTCGAGGAGTTCTTCCAACTCGGGGATCGACCGGCGCTCCAGGAGCATGTCCCAGTGGGTTCGCGGCGGACGCGCCGGCTTGGCCTCGGGCGCCGGACCACCGTCGAGCAGGAGGGCGGTGGCCCCGCACCGGCACTCCCACGTCGGTGGAATGTCAGCCTCGATGCTGAAAGGCAACTCGATGCGGTGACCCTGCGGGCAGACGTAGACGGTGATCTGGCGCTCGCTGGGCACGACGTTGACGTCGGACTCCATGCTGAAGGCGCCGAGGCGGGTGCCTCGAAGCGAACGGTCGGCCATGGTGTACCTCCTCCACGATGAGCGGCGGAGGGATCGGAATTCGATGCCGCAGCCCCCTGCTCACCATCTCTGACGCTTCAACGGAGGAAAGGGTTGCCTTTGTTCCCGAACTTCCGGTGACCGTTGGATGACGAGTTGGGGTCCGAGCCCGGTCAGATGACCTGCGGAACCTCGTTGCCGGCTTGGACGATGCCCTCGCGCATCTTCACCCGGGACAGCAGCAACCCGCCGACGATGAAGAAGACGATGAGGGCCAGGATGGCGGCCCGGTAGGACAGGGTGGCCTGGTAGACCAGCCCGAAGATGAGCGTCCCGAACCAACTCGTGCCGCGCTCCATCGCCTGGTAGAGGCTGAAGTACTCGGCTTCCTTGCCGTGGGGGATGAGCTGGCTGTAGAGCGAGCGCGACAGGGCCTGGGAGCCACCGAGCACCATGCCGATGAAGAACGCCAGGGCACCGAACAGGACGATCGACCTCGCGGGCACGAAGAACGCGACGGTGACGATGAGGGTCCACACCCCGAGGCTGCCCAGCACCGTCTTCCACGCGCCGATTCGCGCCGCCACCGAGCCGAAGAAGCGGGCCCCGAAGAAGGCGACGAACTGGACGAAGAGGAAGATCCCCAGGACGGTCTCCTGGGGGAACTGCAGTTCCTCGATGCCGTAGAGGCTCGAGTTGCCGATGACGGTCTGGATGCCGTCGTTGAAGAAGAGGTAGGCCAGCAGGAAGAGCTTGGTCTGCGGGTAGTGCAGGGCCAGGTCCCGGAAAGTCTCGCGCAACTGGCGCAGGCTGCCGCCGACCACCCCTTGGCCGGCCGCGATCGGCGGTGCCACCGTGCCGGTGACGTGCCGCAGACCCCGGACCGGGATGATCGTGAAGGCAGCCCACCAGATCCCCGCCATGAGCAGGCTGACCCGAACGGCGCCGCCCTTGTCCAGGCCGAGCAGGCTGGGCTTTGCGACGAGGACGAAGTTGATGAGCAGCAGGAGACCACCGCCGAGGTAGCCGAACGCCCAGCCCTTCGACGACACCCGGTCACGGTCGTCGGGGCCGGCGATCCGCACGAGGAGGGAGTCGTAGATGACCAGCGACGCGCCCAGGCAGATGTTGGCGATGACGAGAAGCAGCACCCCGAGCTGCCAGTTGGTGCCGGTGACCAGGCACATGAGGGTGGCCGCCGCGGCACCCGTCCAGGCGAAGCCGGCGAACAGCTTGGTCGGGTGGCTCGATCGGTCGGCGATGGCTCCGACAAAGATGAGGAAGATCGCCGAGATGATCGTCGAGAAGGTCGCGGTGTATGCCACGAGCGACCCCGGAGACACCGGAATCCCCAGCACCGACAGTGTGGTGGCGCACCGCTGTCCGTCGGCGAGGTCCGGGCAGGCGGCCGCCGTGGCGACGCTCGTGAGGTAGGGCGCGAACAGAACCGTGGCCGTCGTGGTGACGTAGGCCGAGTTGGCCCAGTCGTACCAGTACCAGGACTTCTGCTCGCGGGTTTCCGGCGACTTCGGGGCGCGGCTGGGCGCGGTCCCCCCAACGGTGCTCATGACGTGAAGCGTGTCACACCCAACCCCAGTGCGGCAGGGGGTGCGGGCACGCCACGCCGGATGCCTCGCCGTCGAGGAGTTCGCTCAGGTGGAGCAGACCTGCAGGGCCCGGTCTCCGCGCACCGCGGCGACGTAGCCGGCGAGTTGCTCCGCCGTGGGTTCTACCAACGGGACGGGTGTGGGCCGCACCCCGTGCCGCCGCATCCCCATGACCCGGACCCGCATGGCGGGGTCGACTCCGGCCAGCCAGGCACCTGTCGCGTCGAGCAACTCGTCGGCGTCGTTGATCCCCGGCACGACGAGCAGGCGCACCTCGTGGAGCTTCCCGGCCGGCGCGAGACGCTCGATCGAGGACAGGACCTTGCCGTTGCGACGGCCAGTGAGCCGCTCGTGGATCGCCGGGTCGAGTGACTTGAGGTCGACCATCGCGGCGTCCATCGCCGGTTCCAGCACCTCCCAGGTGGCCCGGTCGACGTCGCCGTTGGTGTCGATGAAGCAGGTCAGCCGCGCGACGGCCGGGTCACGATCCGCCCGTATGCCGTCGAACAAGGCCCGCACGAAGGGCGCCTGCATCGTCGCCTCGCCCCCGGTCACGGTCACCCCGGAGAGGAACGGAGCGGCTGGGCGGATGAGGGCGAGTAGGTCCGCAACGGCCAGGTGCCGCGCCTTGGGGGAGGAGGCGTAGCGGCATACCTCGATGCACTGCTCGGAGTCGGTGCACCGGTGGGCGTCCCAGGTGACCTTCCCGGTCGGGTCGAAGCCGAGCGCGCCGCTCGGGCAGCCGGCCACGCAGTCGCCGCAGTCGATACACGGGTTGATCGTCGAGGGGTTGTGGCAGACCAGGCAGTCGAACGTGCAGCCTTGGAGGAAGACGACGAAACGATTCCCGGGGCCGTCGACCGCGGAGAACTCGACGGTGCCCGCAACAAGACCGCGCCCGGCCCCAGCGGCGGGGCCGGGTGGCGTCGCACGGATCACCCGGTCAGCCCCGAGGCCGCGGGTCCAACTCGTGCGCGCGGATCCGCTTGACCGCTCGCTGCGTGAGGTGGAAGTTCCGTTCGGCACCGGCGGCAAGGTAGTCGCTCCCGTGCCGGGCGCCGTGCTCGTCGATGCCGACGAGGTCGCTCTTGCGCACGAGGTAGCCGGTGATCCGGATGAACTCGTTGTCG